>JANPEN010000640.1:0-2660 GCA_031422955.1 Acidimicrobiia bacterium | reverse complement strand
GGCCGCCGCCGGCGGCGAGGTGGTGGTGTTGGCCACCGCCTGGGGTGGCGCCCAGAACGCGCTGTCCCTCGCCGGGGACGGCCTGGCCGGCAAGGTGCTGGTGGATGTCACCAACCCGTTGCAGTTCACCGACCGGTTGGGGCTGGCGATTGGTCACCGCGACTCCGGCGGCGAACAGGTGCAACGGTGGGCGCCCGACGCCAAAGTGGTCAAGGCCTTCAACACGGTGGGTTTCGAGTTGATGGACCATCCCCGCATTTCGGTCGGTGCGCCCTCCCTGTTCGTGGCCACCGATCACGCCGACGCTGGCGCAGTGGCCAGCACCCTGGCCACGGACCTGGGTTGGAGCGTGCACGACTGCGGCGGGTTGCGTGGCGCCCGTCTCACCGAACCCATGGCGTTGCTGTGGATCGAGCACGCCATCCGCTCCGGTACGCGTGATCACGTGCTGACCTTCGTGGCCGCTGAGCGGTAGCCACACCGGTGGCCCGTTACACCGCTCGACGTGCTACCCCTCAGCGTTGATGAACCCCGGTGTCCAGTGGGCAGTGGCGCCGTACCGTCCGTCCGATCCAGCTCGCCGGTCCGTTCATTCGGTTCCGGTCCTCGATGATGGTCTGCTGTCGTGCGCCTTGGCGCTATTGCCCGTGTGCTGCGGGCAGCTGACCCTGACGTTTGAGCGCCCCTGAGCCCCCAGACCCCGCCCAGGATTGGCCCGAGCGCTCGCTCAGTCGATGGCCAGCAGTTCCAGGAGATTACCGTCAGGGTCGTTGAACACGGGGATCTTGCCCTCCCGCCACTTCTCCTCGTACACCACCTCGGCGCCGAGCACCTTCCGGTAGAAGGACATCGTGGCCTCGGGGTCGGCCGTGGTGATGGCCAGATGATCGAACCCTGCCAGGCGTCCCATGGCGTTGGCTCCTGTTGGTGGCGGGGCGATCTCGGGGGCCACAGGTACCGCCTCATCGTCGCGCAACGGGCCCTGCACGCGCCGAGCCATCATCGAGCAGGACCTGCTGAACGTGAACCGGGAGTCCTCGCACAACCGTGGTCAGACCGCCGGCCCCGGTGACACCGTGCGCGCCAAGGACGGCTGGGTCATGCGCTTGGTCATCGGCCAGTACCAGTTCGATCGTTGGTGTCAGATGGTGGGCGAACGGCCCGCATCGTGTGAGCCGAGCTGGTTCGGTCCCAACGTGGGGCAGCGGTTACTCCGGCCGTAACCAGACGACGGCGCCGGGCGCGAGATGGGACGAGCTGGCCAGGGCTTGAATGGCTCGGACCAGTTGGCCAACCGCACCACGACGGTGACGGACAAACGTTCCCGGGGCCACCAGCACCAGACCCCAGTGAGGCACGGTTTGCCCAGCCCACCAGGCGGCCTCGATAAGCACGAAGTCTGCGATGTTCTCCGTGATGAGGCAGCGTTGCTCCAGTTGCGCCCGGACGAACACGTGCTCGTCCGACAATCCCCGTTCATCTGGTGACTCACCGAGGGCCACGACATCGACGCCGCGCGTTCGTAGTCCCGCAGCGATAGCCGGCGAGAACATCTCATCGAGCAGGAATCTCACCTCGGAAGGGGACCCGACACCACTTTGCCTTGCTGCCCTCGTCGAGCAGCGTCGGCGTTGAGTAGCAGTCGGGCATCGATCTCGGCGTTGAACGCCGCGTAGTATGACTCGGCTACCCGGACCTGCGATGCGGAGATCCCCAGCGACCGGGCGGTGCGACGATGCGCGGTATCGGCTCGGTGGGTGGCGAAGTCCTTGAGTACGCCGATCACCTCCCACACGTCGGGACCAGCCACGAGACCGGCGCGCCGCCCAGAGGGTCCACCACGAAAGACGATGCCGGGATGCTCCGCCATCCGCATACCCTCATCGACGAGACGAACGATGAGGCCCGACGTCGCTTCGGCGGCGTGCGCGCTGTGCCGGCGCAGGCGTTGGGCGATCTCGTCTGGAAAGCGAACCGACACCGGGGTGCTCATGACTACATTGTAGCGCGCCGACGGTCAGGCCGATGCTGGCCAACGCCCGGCTCGACGTGGTCAATTGGGAAAACGGAGTCGGCACTGGCGTTCATGGGATGGCCCTTTGGTTTCATGAGTTGAACGTGAATGCAAGCAGCGCGATCGGCAGTCGATTGATGACGGCGTCACCAATAGTGGCGACGACCAAGGGGCCTCCCGAGCGAACCCAGAACAGCGAAAACGAGCCCGATGACGAGAAGGATGACACCGATGGTCCACAACACCGGAATGGCAAAGACGAAGCCCAGAACCATGAGGATGGCGCCCGTAACGATCATGGGTGAATAATGCCCACTTCGGCCCGTCTCGAAACAATTTGGTCGGCAGCAAGGTCTTCTTGTCGTGCACGTGAGGCATTCGACCTGCCCGCCCGCAGCATGCGGTCCCAGCACTGCGGCCACCTCGACATGGGACAGCGATGGCGAGCAACGGGGCCGCGAGAAGGCTCGCGAATGGCAAAGCCGGGCACGGCGCAAGCCAGCAGCGCCGGCGTCGGTCCGCCTACGCGACTAGTCGGCGGGCTGCGTTCTCGATCTTCCGCGGCGGCTCATGCCATACATCGCAATCGGATCCACCTCGCGGTCCGGCTGGGCGATGGCCAAACCTGGTTCGAGGACCAGGCGAG
>JANPEN010000639.1:0-3161 GCA_031422955.1 Acidimicrobiia bacterium | reverse complement strand
GCGCATTACCGGTTCCCGCCGCTGGGAGGCCACTGAAGGTCAGGAACTCTACGCCCGGGAGCGGGCTCAAGGCGAGTTCACCCGCCAGGTCATCCTGGGCCGCAGCGTAGACACCACCAAGGTGACCGCCACCAGCAACAACGGTGTTCTGACGGTCCATCTCCCACTGGCGCAGACATCCCGTCGACAGAAGATCACCATCCAGTCCTCGAGCCAGCCGGCGGCTCACGTGATCGACGTCGACGCCGACCAACCGGCGCCAGTCAGCGGCTGACACCCTCCGCTCGGGTTGCGCTGGGTCTCTCTTTCCTGGGCCGGCGCAACTGGGGCGCCGATGGGTATACGTCCCGCTTTAACAACTCCCATCCACACGCCGCGCCGGAGCACCGTCCGCTAGAAACGCAGTTTCCCCTGGATCCGCCGCACCGGCGAGTGTGAACACCACTGGCTGTCCCGCCACAATCTGCTGCTGGCGGCGCACCGTGACCGCCAACGGCGGCGCAGCCGTGACACGAACATCGTCGTGGCCCGCCACGACAGCCACCCGAGATCCCCGAAAAGCGAACCGCAGCTCGACCTCGGACCACTCGGCCGGCAAATTCGGCGAAATCTGCAACCCGCCCCCGCTGGCCGCCGAGATGCCCAAGAAACCGAAGGCGAGGGCCTGCCACAGCCCACCCATGGTGGCGATATGGAGGCCGCCGGCGGTGGAGCGGGTGACGTCGTCGAGGTCGAGCCGGGCCGCCATACGGAAAAGCTCGAGGGCCTCCCCGGGCCGGCCGGCTTGCGCGAGCAGCGCGGCGTGCACGGCTGGGGACAGCGAGCTGCCATGCGCTGTGCGGGGCAGGTAGAAGTCGAGATTGGCGGCGAGGGACCCGGTCGCCATCTCTCCGGGAACCATCAGGTGGGCCATCAACACGTCTGCCTGTTTGATCACCTGGCTGTGCTGCACCCGCTCGCGTCCGAGCAGCAGGTCGGCCGCGACGGGTGGGTCCGCGATGTCACCGATGAACAACGGCTCCAGCTGGTAAAAGCCCGCGAACTGCTCGTAGAGACCGGTGCCGGCGTCGAACCCATCAACGAGCCGATCAGCGAGATCGAGCCAGGCGGCGGCTTCCTCTGGTTCCGGCCCGTTCGGGGACCCGACCGAGCCAGCCCCCCGGCGCAAGTTCCAGCGAGCCAGGATGTTGGTGTAGGCGTTGTCATCGACGCCTTCGTGGTATTCGTCGGGGCCGATCACCTTGCGGAGATGCGCCCGCCCGTCCGCGTCGAGGCTGACCCGGGACGCCCAGTACCGAGCCGTGTCGAAAATCAGCGCGACGGCCGGGCCCGTCAGATAGCCATCATCCCCCGTCCAGGAGGCGTAGCGGTCCGCGGCCCAGGCCACGTCGGCGACGATGTGGTCCTCGGTGTCACCAGTCCAGATCGGTAGGGAGACGCCATCGGGGGTGAGCACTTGGCGGGGGGTTACCTCACGGCCGGTTCCGGCTGACTCCCACGGAAACAAGGCGCCACGCAGCCCCGCGGCCCGCGCCTCGATGCGGGCAGCGGGCAACCGCCTCCGTCGGTACTCGATCATCGCCTTCGCCGCCGGGGGGTGGACCGCGGCCAAGGTGGGAAGCACGAAAACATCGGCGTCCCAGAAGACATGACCGGCGTAGCCGGGCCCGCTCAGACCTCGGGCCCCAACGGCGGCCTCGCCGCCGTCCGCTACCGAGGACAGCAGATGGAACAGGGCGAACCGCACGGCGAATTGGGCTTCCGGGTCGCCTTCGATCCGCACGAACGCATTCTCCCAGCGACGCGCCCAGGTGGCACGGTGCTCGGCCAGCAGAGCATCGAATCCGTCCTTCAGCGCCGCGTCCACCAGCGCACTCGCCGCGTGCCGGTCCGGCGTCGCAACGTATGCCACCACTCGCTCCAGGTACCGCTGGCCGTCGCCCCCCTTGACTCGCTGGCGGGCGGCGGCGGCGACTCCCCCACCATGGAGCGTCTCGACCACCAGGTCCTCGCCGGCGCCGCCCGCGCTACGCAATGGTGGGCCGTCGGCCAGCAGGTCCTGCGGTGCCTCTACCCGCAAGACCGCAACCCCCGGCCGCGCCATCGAGACGAAACGGAGGCTGGCGAACCTCGATCCTTCGGGGCCGTTGCGACGCAGGACTCCGCTGCGCAGATCGAGCACCCGACGGTCGCCTTCGAGGGGACAGTTCAGGTCGAGACCGGTCCAGTCAGGCGCTTTGAGGAGTCGAGGTGGATCGGCGTCGTCGTACACTCCGGCGCACACGGTGAGCGGGGTGGCCCCCGGGAGCTCCTCCTCGCGTGCGCCGCGAGTGCCGAACCGTCCGGCGGCGAGGCAGAGCAGGGACTCATGCACCCGACGCGATTCGGGTCCACTATCGACGAAAGCCAAGGACCAGGACGGATCCTCGTCGACGTCGGGCACTGCGCCCGCCAAACGCAGCTCCAGCTGGCCGTCCAACAGCCGTAGAAACTGCTCTGGCCCCCCGCCCAGATGAGCCACCCCGACAGGCATCTCTCCGGGCTCGACGCCCACGGATACGAACGTCGCCCGCTTTGCGCCAGCAGTCATCAACAGGGCGTCACTACCTGGCATGCCACCGAGGTCTCCGAACTCGTCGCCGGCGACCAGGATGAGACCGGGGCCGATGCCCCGACTGGCCAGTTCGGCGAACGCCCACCGGGCGGCGTTGCTTTTGTCGGTCAGGCCGATCTCGATGTGTTTGACATCGCTGGTCACGCGGGCCTCAACCAGCCCGGCTTCTGCGGCCGCGGCAGCAGACATGGCCGCCACGGCTGGCAGATCGAGCCCTACACGGCCGAGTCGAGCACTGACCGCCTGGACCAGCGCGCCGATACGAGATTTCGGTGGGTCACGCCAGGCAGCGTCGGGGATCAGGTCGAGCTTGCGCCTGTTCAACCGGTCCGAGACGAGCACGATGTCGAGCCCGAGCGCTCGAAGCCGTTCAGCCGTCAGCCGCGCCGCTGCGTCGAGCGCCCGGTTTTCGGGCGCTGTCGCCGAGCGGCGCCACAGCAGCTCGGGTCCATCGGCGCCGTTGGACCACGTCACGGACCCCCAATTGGTGCCGCCGCGCAAGCGGCCCGGCCCCGAGGGGCGGCAAGCAAGTTGGCGATCGGCGTTG
>JANPEN010000638.1:0-6780 GCA_031422955.1 Acidimicrobiia bacterium | reverse complement strand
CCCGCCTCCATGCCCGAAGCGCCCAGCCGACCGGTCGAGACCACCACCGCACCGCACCGCCCCGAGCCCGCCCGCCGGGGGAGGTCGGATCAGCACCGGATCAGCAGCAGGTCAGGACCGGCCGGCCGGGCTCGCTGGGCTACGAGCTGGCGGCGGGGCCAGCAGCGGGAATGACGATCCCGCACTCAGCGGCGGCGGCCCGCAGGGCTTGGCGCTGCTCGGCGGTGGGGCGACCCTCGGGGCGGGTGACGCCCTGGTCGACCAGGCACTGGCGCTGGGCGTCGGTCAGGCCGGCCAACCAGGCCCGGGGGCGAGTGCCGCCCGTCTCAGACTCTGTGGCACCGGCGGGTTGGGCGACCAACACCCCGGTGAGGGTGAGGACACCGAGGCTGGTGGCGGCCAACAGGTTACGCAAGGAGTTCTTCATAGCTCGTACCTTTCAGTGGTGCGGGCCAGACCTATTCGGCCGGCCCGGTGGGGATGACCGAAAGGATGGGCTGCCGACCTGGAGCTTCCTGTAGGGCTTCCTGGCGGTTGGCTGGAGATCGTCTCCAGCAAACGTTCAGCCATTCTTGAACCGATTTCCAGGCGCCCCTGCCTATCGTGCAGCGGTGCAGCAGTTTGAAGCCCCGCCCACCCGGGCCTTGGTGGTGGACGACGAAGAGAACATCGTCTTCCTGGTTGCCTCCGCCCTGCGGGTGGCCGGCATGGACGTGCGTACTGCCTCGAGCGGGCGGGAGGCGCTGCTGGAGGCGGAACGGTTCGGTCCCGCGGTAGTGATCCTCGATGTGATGTTGGGCGATCTTGACGGTTTCGAGGTGCTCCGGCGGCTGCGGGCCAACGGCTGCGTGGCTCCGGTGCTGTTCCTCACCGCCCGTCACACCACCGCTGACAAGGTCCGCGGCCTCACCGCCGGCGGCGACGACTACATCGTCAAACCCTTCGCCCTGGAGGAGCTGGTGGCACGAGTGCAGGTCTGCCTGCGACGGCACGGGACGTCGACCCAACCGGCCCGGCGCCGCATCGCGGATCTGGAACTCGACGAGGACGCCCACCGGGTCTGGCGCGGCGGCCGGGAGGCCCAGCTTTCCGCCACCGAGTTCAAGCTGTTGCGCTGCCTGATGGCCAACGCCGGTCGGGTGGTGAGCCGAGCCCAGATCCTTGACCACGTGTGGGACTACGACTTCGACGGCGAATCCGCCATCATCGAGTCCTTCATCTCCAATCTGCGCCGCAAGATCGACACCGACGGCCCCAAGCTGATCCACACCGTGCGAGGGGTCGGTTACAGCCTGCGGGAACCGGGATGACGCTGCGCAGCCGCCTGCTGGCGGGTCTGGCCCTGGTGCTGGTCACCTTGACCTTGGCCGGCGTGCTGGTGGGGCGCACGCAGAATCGCTACCTGATCGGCCAGTTGGACAGCCAACTCACTGCGCTCCTACCCAGCGCCAGCCGGTTGGCCCGCGCCGATGGGTTCGGGCGGCCGGTCGCGCCCCCCGGCGCCGCGCCGGTAGGGGCAGGGGCGGTGCTCAGCAGTTTGGTGGCGGATCTCTATGTGGGCTATCGCAACGCTGACGGTCAGCTGACCACCCTCATCGCTCCCACCGAGGACCCCGAAGTTCGCCCCGAGCTGGGCGTCAACCCCCACATTGGTAGCTACCGGACGGTACCCACCACCGCCGGGCGGGCCGAGCGTTTACGCATCGTCACCACCGAGCTGCGCGATGGCACGGTAGTCGTGCTGGGGGTATCCACCGCTCGTGCCGAGGCCGCTTACCGTCGCTTGCTAGCCGCCGCCGGCACCGCCGCAGCGGTGGTCATGGTGGTGGTGGGCCTGGTGGTGTGGTGGGTGATCCGGCTGGGGCTGCGACCAATCCGGGTGATGACGGACACGGCGGAGGCCTTGGCGGCGGGCGCCACCGGCCGCCGGGCGCCCCCGTTCGCGGCCGGTACCGAGGCGGACCGCCTGGCCCGGGCCATCAACCTGCTGGTGGACACCAGCCAAGCCGCGGAGGCTCGACTCCGCCGGTTCGTGGCCGACGCCTCCCACGAGCTGCGCACGCCGCTGACCACCCTGCGGGGCTACACCGCCTTGTACGCGGCCGGAGCGCTGGCAGAACCAGCCAAGGTCGATGACGCCATGCGCCGCATGGCCCAGGAGGCGGCTCGGATGAGCAGCCTGGTCGAGGACCTGTTCCTGTTGGCCGAGCTGGATGACGCCGCTCCCCTCCAGCCGAGCTGGGTGGATGTAGGGCGAATGCTGGGCGACTTGGGCAACGACCTCGTGGCGGTGGCCCCGGGCCGACCGGTGACGGTGCAAGCGGACACCGGTTGCGTGGTCTGGGGCGATGAGGAGCGCCTGACCCAGGCCATCGCCGCTTTCACGGCCAACGCCTTACGCCACACTGGCTCCCAGACTCCGCTGCGCTTGCGGGCCGTCCGGGCGAAGGACGTGGTCCGGGTAGAGGTCAGCGACGAGGGCGCCGGCATCGCCTCCGAGCACTTGGCCCACCTTTTCGAACGCTTCTATCGAGCCGACACCGGTCGCACGAGCGCCCGCGGTGGTTCTGGCCTGGGACTGGCCATCGTTGCCTCCGTCATTGCGTCCCATGGCGGGCGCTACGGCGTGGAAAGCGAACTGGGCCGGGGCAGCACCTTCTGGTTCGAGCTGACCGTTCCCACCCGGGGCCAGACCGAGGGGCCGGGGGAGGCGCCGTAGGCACGTTCGAGGGCACGTGGCGGCATGGTCCGGCGCGCAGCCCTGAACTCCTGCGGTACCGTGGCGGGAAACATCGCCGTTGCAAAGCACAACGTTGCAGTACAAGGGGGACCACCATGGCGTCTGGCTACGACATCCACATCAAAGGCGGCACCATCGTCGACGGTACGGGGGTACCGCGCTATCAAGGCGATGTGTGGATCAAAGACGGGCGCATCGCCCAGCTGGGGGGCCGTGCCCCCGGGGGGGCAGAGCGCACCATCGACGCCGACGGGCTCATCGTCGCCCCCGGATTTATTGATCTGCACACCCACTACGACGCCCAGATCCGCTGGGATCCATACTGCACCATCTCCGGCTGGCATGGCGTCACCTCGGTCGTGTTGGGCAACTGCGGGTTCGGTTTTGCCCCCTGCAAGCCGGACTTCCGGGACCGTTCCATGCTGACCATGGTGCGCACCGAGGCCATCCCCTACGAGTCCATGGTGCAGGGCATGTTGCCCACCTGGGACTGGGAGTCCATCCCCGAGTACCTCGACAGCCTCGAGCGCGCCCCCCTGGGGGTGAATTGCATCCAGTACATGCCGACCGCCTCGTTGATGACCTACGTGATGGGCTTGGAAGCGGCCAAGACCCGCCCCGCCACCGCCGAGGAACGCAAAGAGATGCAGCGCCTGCTCCACGAGGGCATGGACGCGGGCCTGTGCGGGTTCTCCATTCAACGGTTGGGTTATAACTCCACTCAGGCCGATTTCGACGGTAGCCCCATGGTAACCGACACTATGTGCGACGAAGACATCCTCTGTCTGGCCGAGGTGCTGGCCGAACGTGATGAAGGATTCATCGAGATCACCCAGGCCACCGGCAAGATCAAGAAAGATCTCGAGTTCGTCAAGACCTTGGCCAGGGTGGCCGGTCGGCCCGTGTTGCACAACGCCATCGCCCCCACCCGGCGCAATCCCGAGCCCCACCGCAAGTCCCTCGAGTGGCTGCGGGGCTGTTGGGATGACGGCTTGCAGGTCTACGGCCAGTGCGCCACGGTGCGTTCCGGCTTCGTGTTCAGCCTGGAAGACTGGAATCTCTACGATTTCTCCAAGTCGTGGCGGGCGCTGACCACCGGCACCCACGACGAGAAAATGGTCAAGATCGCCGACCCCGCACTACGCGAGGCCATGGTGGCAGAAGAAATCCGCAACAAGGCCGTGTATCGTAAGCTGCGCCCCGGCGTGGGTGGACCCATCGAGAACCTCGTCGTGCAGGGTGTGGGCCGTCGGCCTGAGTTGCAGAAATATGTGGGCCGTTCGCTGGCCGATATCGGTATGGAGGAAGGCAAGCATCCCGGCGAGGTCATGTTGGACCTTTCCCTGGCCACCGACCTCAAGGCCGATTTCTTGGGCCCGGACAAGGGCTCCAACGCAGATTTCATGGCCGAGCTGATGGAAGCCCCCTACACGCTGCCCGGCGTGTCCGACGGTGGGGCCCACACCAAGTTCTTCACGGGCGGGTCCTGGCCCACCGACTTCCTCAAGTGGCTGGTACGCGACGAGGCCAAGATCACCTTGGAGGACGCCCACTACCGCCTCTCCGCCCTGCCCGCCCACGCCGCCGGCTTCCGTGACCGAGGCGTGCTCCGCGAGGGCGCCGCCGCCGACGTGGTCGTCTACGCCATGGAAGAACTGGACATGAGCCCCCAATGGATCGGTGAGGTGGTCGAGGACCTGCCCGGCGGCGAATGGCGCCGGGTGCAACGGGCACAGGGCTACAAAGACATCATCGTCAACGGTGAGGTCACCTTCGAAGACGGCACCTGCACCGGCAACACCCCCGGTCGCCTGCTGCGCCACGGCCGCGGCTGATCCGGATCCGGCGCCGCCCCTCAGGCGAAGGCGGGCATGACCTCGGCGGCGAAGCGCCGTAGCGAGGTCATGACCCGCCCGTGGGGAAACGAGCTGAAGTTCACCTCAAAGCTGGTCCAACATCCCGTCATACCATTCGAGAATGGGATCCGGCGAGGGCAGGGTGAGATAGTCGGGTGAGGAGCACAGGCCGGACTTCATGGGCCGTCAACCTAGAAGCCGGGCTACAGCCTCAGCCCTTGATCAGGCCGAAAAGGCGGGCGGCGTGCAAGGAGTCGGCGTACTCGTCGAGTCTGACGATCTTGCCGTCAACGCAGGTGTAGGCCCAGGCGTACTCGTTGATGTAGTCCTCGCCTTGCACGGTCTTGGCCTCCAAGCGTTGCAGAGCGACGGCCATGTCTCCCTCGACCACCAGGTGATGGACATCCCGTTTGATGGTGGCGACATCGAGGAACTTGCCCACCGCACCGCCGGTGAGCGCCTTCACCACGGTGTCGCGCCCATGGAAGGGACCCAGTTTCATGCTGGCCGGCGGGGCCCACACGGCGTCTTCGGCCAGCAACGTGGCGATAGTGGCGCCGTCGTTGGCCGCCCGGGCAGCCAGGAAGGTAGTCACGAGTTGGCGGGTCTGTTCGGTTTCCATGCTGTCGTTGTAGCGGAGATGGCCCGAGCGTGCCGCGATGTCGGCGAAGGCGACCCCCTCAGCCTGCGGGGGCCTCGAGATAGGCCCGGCGGGCCTCGACCAGCCAGGGCAAGGCCACCGCCGGGTCGATCTCGATGTAGGTGGCATCGGCTTCCACGAAGACCCCGTCGGGGCCCTCACCGACGCAACGCACAAAAAGCTTGCGTCCATCGTGGCCCCGCAAATGGGAACGGAAGGTGACCTCGACCCCCAGCGGGGCGGGCGCCACCAGGCGCAAAGACACCGAACCGGTGAAGGCAAAGCGCCCCAGCATAGGCATCAGGGTGGCGGTGGCTTCATCGAGGACCATGGCCACCACGCCGCCGTGGACCCGGCCCGGAGGACCCTCGAAGGCGGGACCGAAGGTAACCGTGGTGACCGCCTCGTCGCCGTCACGGCGATGGCGGGCCTCGGTGCCGAAGGGGTTGGCCATCCCACCCACGATCGAGGAACGATCGAACTCGATGGCTTCGCCGTCGGGGGTGGCCACCGGCTGGCCGGTGCGAACGAAGGCGGTGTAGCGGGGGCTGCGGGCATGCTCGTGCTGTTTCGCCCGCACGCCGGCCGCGTCGATCAGCGAGCCCAGACGCCGCAGGGTGGTCTCGATCTCCTCGGCCTCAGCGGCGCCGATGTGGCGCCCGGCGAGCAGATGACCGAAGCGGCGCACGGCGGCCGCGGCCTGTTCCTCATAGCCGCCGAGGCGGTCCACTTCCTCCACGGAGGGGGAACCTAGTAGCTCGGTGGCCGAGCCCCTGCGGCCTGCGTGGGGGCCGGCCGGGCCGGATCGCTTCGGGCCGGTTAGCTCGGGCGGGTTAGCTTCTGGCCGGTGACTGAGATTCCCTCGGGGTTCGTGCCCGATCCCGACCTCGACCCAGCCGAGACCCACGTGGGGCCGTTCCTTCGACGCGAAGATACCGAGGGGTTGGCCATCGCCCTGCTCGTCCTACCCCGCCACTGCAACGAGCACGGCGCCCTGCACGGAGGCGTGCAGATGGCGCTGGCCGACTACACCGTGGGGGCCACCGCCCGCTACGGCACCGCCGATGCAACGGTCAGCGTGAGCTTCGACGCCCAGTTCGTGGACACCGCTCACGCTGGGGACGTGGTGGTGGGCCGGGCCGAGGTGGTGCGGCGCACCGGCTCGCTGGTGTTTCTGCAGGGTCGGCTCAGCTGCGAGGGACGCCCGCTATTGGCCTTCAACGGCGTGGTCAAGCGGCTCCGGCCTGCCGGGATGGGTCGGTACGGGTAGGCGGGTACTCGCTGGAGATGCCCAACCCTCGTCACGAACACGAATGGCGGGCGTGGGAGTACCGATTGTTGCTCCGCCCAGGGGTCGTTCGCCCGGAGGGTCCATCCCAGCACCATGTGGGCCAAGCTCCGGGCCCGGCGGGACGGGGCAGCGTTAGCCGGCCCCCGTCTCTGACTGCTCTGCTGCCCAGCGGGTCACCTGGGTAACCGGCGAGACCGCACCCCTCTTGAGGTAGGGATCAGCGAGCGTCGGCGGGCTGAGCGACGGCCAGGGT
>JANPEN010000637.1:0-2243 GCA_031422955.1 Acidimicrobiia bacterium | reverse complement strand
CGCCGCACCGAGGACCTCGCCAGCGGCGACCCCGTCGAGATCATCCACCGAGACGAGCTGGTTCTGGTCCCGTAATGATGCTCGGCTCCCTGTCGGTCGCCGAGTGTCGGCGGCTCGCTGGCGCTCGCGGCGCCGACCTGGCGTTGTCACCGTTAGTGCGGGCTGGGTTCCCCAGGTCTTTTTGCGGCGCTAGCGCCGCCCTGGTTCCGCTGGGTGCACCTGTGCGGGCCTGGTTGAGGGGGTTGGGCGGCGGGCGGGCGGGCAGTTCGGCCGGGCCTGGGTCTGTGGTGGCTGGTGGGGCCGGTTTGGGGGCTGTGTGCTGGATGGGGGTTGGCGCTGGCGCCCAACCACCCGTGCTGGGGAGCGGTGCTTGCATTCCCCGTGAGGGCGCCAGGTCGGCGTGGGAGCGCTAGCGACCCGCCGACACCCTGCGAGCAAACACGGCAGGGCAGCAAACACGGCAGGGCAGCAAACACAGCCGGGCAGCAAACACAGCCGGGCAGCAAACACAGCCCTTTTAGGCCTCGGTTTGGGCCTGGGGGGCGGGGATTTGGGGGGCGTCGGTGACGGCGGCGGGTTGGAGGCCGAGTTGGGCGCGGATCTCGGCCAGCCGAGTGGAGGCCTCGGTGTTCTGGGCGGCGGCTTCGACCTCGAGCATGCGGGCTTCGACGGAGTCGTCCTGCAGCTCGGCGTGGCCGGTGGCCTTGGCGTAGCGGGCCTCGATCTTGTCGCGGATCTCGGTGAAGGTGGGCACGTCAGCCCCTACTGTTTCGTTCAGCGATGCCATGGCGGAGTTCATCTGCTCCTGCATTTTGGCCTGTTCCAGTTGGCCCATGAGCTGGTTCTTTTCTGCCAGCCGCCGCTGCAGTACCGACGAGTTCTGTTTCACCGCCGACTTGGCCTGATCCGATGCCTGGGCGGACTGCAACGAGCGGGCCTTGAGGTCGCTGACTTCGGATTCGAGCGCGATCAGCTTGTTGGCCATGGCCTCTGCGACCCGGGCGTATTCCGCCCCTTTGGCAGCGTCACCTCGCTTGGAGGCGTCGTCGGCCATGATTACCGCCTGGCGGACCTGGGCGGTGCTCTTCTCCAGCTCGTCGAGCTTGCGGTTGAGCTGCAATTCGGTCTGCTTCTGGATGGCGATCACGTTGGCCGCCTGCTCCTTAAGGCGGCCGTGTTGCTCCTGGGCCTCCATGATGGCCTGCTCGAGCTGCACCTTGGGATCGGCCCGCTCGTTGAACGAGCCGGTGAGCTTGGCTGTGAGGTACTTCCACCAACGACGAGCGAGCTTCAGCATGGGGCCAGAGCCTACTGGCCGATGCCGGTGGCGGGACGCCAAGCGGCACCGATCGGCTACGCCCCGGTTTCTTCCAGCGCGAGGCGCAAGGCCTCTAGGTGTTCCGCCACCTGGGTGATGTCTTCCTGGACCCTGGCGAGCTCTCCCACATCGCCGGCCCGTACCGACAGCTCGGCGGCTCGGGCCACCGCCTCGTCCAGCTGGACCTGGAGCAGCTGCAGCTGGGTCTGGGCGGCGTCGGTGATGGCATCGAGCCGTTGGGCGGAGGCCAGCTGCGCCTGGAGCGAGCTGGTCAGGCGGCTCTGGTCGGCCTGGGCCAGCTCAGCAAGCGCGGCGTCTCCCGGTTCGGCGTCCGATGGTGGGGCGTCTGCGAGCTGGCTCAGCCGCTGGGCGATGACGTTGGTGTCGATCCGGCGGCGGGCCTCGCGCAGTTTCTGGCCCTGCTGGGCGGTGGACCAGGCCCGTTGCACACCCTGATCCAGGGTGGTGCCGATCTCGCTCAACCGGTCACGGAGCGGACCAGGTTTGGCCGTCGCCACGACCTCCACGAACTGGGCCCTGGCCTGCAGGGCGTCCTGGACGAAACGACGCCAGGGCTCGTTGACGGCAAAGGGATCGATGCCCCCGGCCGCTCTGGCCGCTTTGGCTGAACGGGCGACGTCGCCGTTGGCCCGCATGGCCCACAGGGCCACCCCGGCAATCAGGACGACGACGACGAGCACGGCGGCCAAGACGGCGGTGAGCATCTTTCCAACGTAGTAACCGCGAAACCGTAGGCGCGCTCAGGGGTGCAGGACGGTGGGGATGTCGACGGCGACCAACGTGGTGAGGTCGGCTTCGCTGTGCTCTGGTTGGCCCACGACCCGGCTGGCATGATTGGCCACGGCCGCCTCGAACAGGTTGCGGGCCAGGCGGGCGTTGCCAAAGCCCTTGTCTCGGACTTGGC
>JANPEN010000636.1:0-3489 GCA_031422955.1 Acidimicrobiia bacterium | reverse complement strand
ACGGCTCAGCGTCAGGACAGACCTGCTGGGCCAGGAGCGCCCCCCCGGCCCTCGTCCTGGCCCCCGTCGAGGCTGCCCCTGCGCCAAGGCCCAAATCGCCGAGCAGCGCCGAAGCCACCACCAGGGCGACACAGGCCAGTTTCCAACGTCCCTGCATACCTACTCCGGTCCCTTGCCGCGATCCCGCGTGTCATCCCACAAAGCGTGACTATTCCACAAAGAGTGGTTGTGAGACCACACGCTATTCCACCGAATCGACGTCGATTCGGCGTGAGTATGGACGCTATCGGCGAGATCTACCGACCGTGCTTCGGCCGAGGTTTAGGCTAGAAACCGCTCATGCTGCCAACCGCATCGCCGATCCGTCCCGCCCCGACTGTCGGTCCCTGAGCGGTGCCCGGAACCATCGGCATCATCGCCAACCCGGTATCGGGCAAAGACATTCGCCGGCTGCTGGCCAACGCCCCCTCCTCCACCCTGCAGGAGAAGTACACCATCGTGCGCCGGCTGGTGCTGGGGGCAGCCGCGGTCGGAGCGGATCAGTTCTGGTTCATGAGCGAGCCCCACCGCATCTGCGCGCGAGCCGTCGAGACCCTTGGCCTGGAAGGCGTGCGCTACGACCACGTCCCCCTGGAGGAGCGTTTCGACGAATCCGACACGGTACGAACCGTGGCCGCCATGGAAGAGCTGGGCTGTTCGGTGGTGATCGTGCTGGGCGGGGACGGCACCAACCGGGCCGCTGCCCTGGGCTGGCCGGACCTGGCCGTGATCGCCATCTCCACCGGCACCAACAACGTATTTCCTCGCTTCGTGGAAGCCACCGTGGCCGGCCAGGCCGCCGGTTTGGTGGCGACGGGACAGGTCGCCCTGGAGGAGGTGGCTGACACCGCCAAACGTATCGAGGTGCGGGTGGAGGGCGAGGATCAGCTCGACCTTGCCCTCATCGATGCGGTGTTGGTGGACGAGCGCTTCGTCGGCTCGCGAGCGCTGTTCGACCCGACCGCCCTGCGCCTGGCCGTGCTCAGCCGATCAGAACCGGCCGCCGTGGGGGTGTCCTCGCTGGGCGGTTTGGTGCTGCCCTGCGGTGCCGGCGAGGAAGGCGGGGTGCTGGTCCGCTTCGCCCCGCTGGGCGACGCCCCGCGCCGTGTGCGGGCGCCGTTGGCCCCGGGCTGGTACGCCGAGGTGGGCCTGCGGGAAACCCGCCGCCTGGCCGATGGGGAAGTAGTGGAGGTCGCCGGCCCGGGCATTTTGGCCTTCGACGGAGAACGGCAGCGCCTGTTGAAGGAGGGCCAGCGGGCCTGGCTGCGGGTGACCCGCAACGGCCCCAGGGTCATTGACGTGACACGAGCCATGGCGTTGGCCGCCGAACGAGGTCTGTTCGTCCGCACCGGTCGTCAATCGTAACGTTTTACCTGGTCAGAGCGCTATCGGCCTCACATCGGCGGCCGAGGTGGCAGCAACCACGACAGCAACAGCACAACACGCGCCGTGGCGGTCCGGCCGCTACTCCCACTTGATGAACTGGGGAGTCGAGTTCGGGCGGACCTCGATCACCACGTCGACGTGCCGTTCTAGGCGGGGTGCAACTCTCGGGCCGCTACCAGGTCGCGTTCGGTCAGATGCGGGAACGCCTCAAAAATCTCGGCATCAGCGATGCCCCGGCGCAGGTAGACAATGACCGCTTCGACCGGGGTGCGTGTGCCAGCGAACACTGCCTTTCGGCCCAGTGTTCGGTCCCGCTTCTCGACGAGTTCGCCGCTCTTCGCATCGGGGCGGACCTTCAGCTGCCGACCGATGCGAGCGCGGATCTGCTCCAGGTCGACCACTACCGGCAGAACACCCTGCATCGGGACACGGCCCCCCACCCACGTCCCGTCATCGAAACCGACGTACACCTGGCCGTTGCTTGTGGCCCAGCGCAGCTCGCGGAGGGGACGCTCCGAGGTGTGATTGCGGTGCGCCTCAACGAGCCGGCGGATGACTCGGACCTGGACGCCGGAGCGTTCGAGCTGGCTGGCGACGCTTAGTTCGACGAGATCCCCGAGGCTGAACACCCGCAGGTGACGGCCAGCCACAATGTGCGTCGATTCCGGGATGACAAGGCCGATGCGCTCCCATGTCGCAAGCTTCGCGACGCTGATGTCGACCAGTGCGGCGGCGCGTGCGGTCGTGACCCCGACGACCGCCGTGGGTTCCGCTGCCTCGTCCATAGCTCTGAGCATACGTGCGTTGACCGCCATCAACCGCAGACACCTCGTCCGGGGGTCAGCCCTCGACGTGGTAGCCGCAGGAGCAGGCGTAGAGGCCCGCGCGTGCCGAACACATCGCCGGTAACCACCGGGGCTGGTCGGGTGATCGAACCAGACACTGGTGACGGTCACCACGATCAACGCCCACGGGCACCTCCATGCCTGGAGAAGCTTGCGCGGAGTCCACGACGCGCCGCACTCCATCGTGGCCGCCTCCGCCGTGCTCAATGCGGTACCCGACCTTGCGGTACGTCAGATGAGCGGTACCCTGCGGCCATGCGCAGCCTGACGGGTCACCGACACCCGGCCGAGCGGGCCGCTGGAGCCAACGCGCCGGAGCCCGATCCCATACTCATGGGGATGGTGGCTGCGGTGCCGGTGGAGATCATCCGGGCCGCGTCAGCGGCGTGCCGCGCGGAACGACCGCCGGAGATGGCCCCGAGCAACGATTACGAGCGCTGCATCGAGGACCTGGGCCTGTTCGCCATGCCGCTGATGGTCCTGGGCGTGCCCGAGGCCGAGGCGCTGATTCCCTGCGCCGACATTGCCCCGCTGAACGTACCTGATGGTACGGACGGATGGTTCCGGTGCCTACGAGCCAACGGGTTGCCGCTCGCCGGGGCGCCCGTCGCCTTCGGCCTCGACGGTGAAGCTGCGCTGCTGGCCATGGTCGCGTGCCGTGCCCAGGCGCCCCCACCCACCGGGGACCCTTACCAGGACTGCCTGACCGAGCACGGTATTGATACCCGGCTGGCACTGCAGGTGCGCTGGCCCCCCGCCGCCATGGAGCAGGCCACTCAGGCGTGCCGGCCGCAGCTGGAGGCGTCGGGCGTACCGATGGGCCTGGTGCGCTGGCACGAGTGCCTCAGCGCCCACGGTGACACAGAGGCGGCCAGGCAGGCCTGCGTTGCGCTGTTGTCGAGCCCGGGCGGCTGACCGAATGGGGTAGCGCGCCCAGTCCTAAATTCCTCGGCGCGCGACGTTCCGCGTACGGCAGGGGCGCGGTACCGTGCGCCATGGAGAGAGCGCAGGAGATCGCTCGGTCGCAACCCGACCCTGAAGCCATGGCGCTGCAACCGGTGGCCACGGACCGGCGCCGCCGCACCCTTGCCGTCGTTCTGGCAGCCGCGCTGGGGGGGTCACGGCCGCTCCCGGGACCGTGGCGTCGTTGGACCCGGTTACCGCTCGGACGCTGGCCGAACGCTGTGCCGATCACCTGCCGGCGAACGCCTTTCCGCCC
>JANPEN010000635.1:0-8836 GCA_031422955.1 Acidimicrobiia bacterium | reverse complement strand
CATGGCTGGCACGAACCGATCACGCGGTGAGCCGGTAGAGCTCGTCTAACAGGTGTTCTTGGGCGGTGGCGTTTCCGGTGAGGAGGGCGCTGCGCCCTCCGGCCAGGAGGTGTTTCACCCGGGAAAGGTCTGCCGGTGGGTCAATGACCTGAGTCAACGGAAATCGGTGGGCGACATCGGTGCAGACCTCACAGCTAGGACGCTGGATACGCGCGTCACCGAAGAACCGGCGGGCCGCGTCGGGTCTGGTGATGGCACCGCAGAGGGTGGGGCGGTGTCCGGAGCCGTTGGCGGGGCCGTCGGGGCGTAGTGCGTGTACCACCTGGCGGTGGCGGCCTGCTTCGTAGCGAGGCTTGGGCCGAACGAGGTACGGCGAGGAAGGCGGCGCGGTGGGCGGGAAAGCCAGGCTGGGGGTGAGCAGGCGCTGGTGGAAAGCGGCCCGGCGGCGGGCTTCATAGGCCCGTTGGCGGCAGGTGTGGCTGCAGTACAGAGGCCGGCGACCGCGCGTTTTGGGCACGAACTCGCGGGCGCAACGTTCACAAGCGAAGAGTCCAGGGCAAAGTTCCATGGCCGCCATCTTCCACCCAGGGTATGACAACGAAACCACCGCCCCCACCCCATCGAGCGCACACCCCACCCCCCACCCGCCGCCACCGTCCATAGCCGTTTCTCCGGTGACGAAACGGAACCCGGCAGGAGCCGCCCTCGCGTTTCTCCGGTGACGAAAAGGGTTGGGGGCACCCCGGCGCGCAATTCGTCACCGGAGAAACTCTTATGTTCTTTCCTCCAGCCAAGTCGGCCCTTGAGAAGGACGGAGCGCCGGAGGCGACGGTAGGTTCCCGAAAAACTGACGTGGTCGGCAACGTGATCGACATCCTCACAAACCCGCTGACCGGGCTGGGCCACGGGCCCTCGGCCTCGACAGCGGGAGACGACCATCACCGAGAGATCGAGAGAACGCGATGTTGGATGTCCTGGCGCAGTTCTTACGCAGGCACGACCTCGGCTCTTACGTCCGCTCGGTTAGCTGATTCCACAAGCCCCGAGACGCCTGCCCAGCTTGGGCCGGCCCGGATACGAGAGGACCACCCAATGCGTAAAACAATCGCCGTCGCCAGCCTCACTGGCGCCCTGTTAGTGGGCGGAGCCACCGGCATACTGGCAGGAGACCCGCTCCTGTCGGGCGCCCAAACCACCCCCAGCACAACCACCGCCCCAGCTGAGTCGGCCGCCTCCGTCGAGCGTCCCGCCCCTGGCGCCTGGATGGTGGCGGCGCTAGCTCCACTGGTCAGCGACCGCACCATCACCCAGGCCCAGGCCGACGCGGTCGCCGCCGCCGTCCAAGCCGCCCGCCCCCAGGGCGGACCTGGTGGCCAAGGTCCTGGCCACCTGAGGGGTGCAGGAATGCAGGCCGTCGCCGTCGCCTTGGGCATCACCGCCGAGGAACTGCGCACCGCGGTGGAAAGCGGCCAAACGCTGGGCCAGCTGGCTGACAGCAAGGGCATCAGCCGCACTGCCCTGGTCGATGCCATGGTGGCCGAGGCCGACGCCCGTCAGGCCGAGATGCGCATCCGCATCACCGAGGGCCTCGACAAGGTCCGACCCGTCGGTCCCGGTCCCGGTCCCGGTCATGGTCGGGGTATGGGTGGGCCCCACATGGGTGGTCAGCCTGCCGACACCACCATCACGCCTACTCCGGCAGGCAGCTGATAGCCGGCGCAGCGCGGCTCAGCGCGGCGCTTCCATGAGCACAATCCGGTCGCCCCTTGGGTGGCCGGACTGTGCCGCGTGTAGGCCAGCTCAACCGGCAGCGGGCTCGAACCGCTTGTAATCAGTGTCGTCGCCCATGGCATCTCGCCCTCCGAGGCCAGGGGCTTCAAGTAGTTGAGGGCCGCGTTGACATCGCCCTCCCATACCACCGCAGCCATCTCGTAGAGCACCTCGATCCCGTTGCCGCGGCCCGCCTCGCAGCACACCGAGCAGTTTCGGGAGTAGATCGAAGCCCTGGCCGACGGCTTGTTGGCAGGGCCGGGCTGCGGCCGCAATCGTGCTGGAAGGACCCCGCCGGCGATTTCGCCCTGACCCTCAATTGCCCCGCTTGCGGGTAGCGGTGTGCTCTGGCCCGGCCTACCGGAGCGCTCGGGTTTCGGCGCCCATTCTCCCGTCCCAGCCGGGCCCAGGGCCCCAACTTGTCGTCCCGCGTGTCTGTTGGACCAAGCCGAGCTAGGCTACGCAGCGTCAGTCTTCCGCCTGACCTACGCAATGCGGATGGGCCCTCAGCCAGGGGGTTCGTCCGGGAAGTCTTCGTCAGCTTTGGTGAAGTTCCGCTCCTCGGGCAGTGCGTTGTGGAAGTGCCGCTGCAACCCAGCGGCCCGAGAAGTGAAGGATCACCAGCTCGTTCGGTTGAATCGCAGCACCGGTCGGAGCGAGTCCCTTGGTGGTGCTCGCGGGATACCCGAATCGGTCCTGGTTCTCAGGACCGTGGCAGCAAAGTTGCTCGTAGGAAAGGCAAGGCAATGGCAAACGGTACCGTCAAGTTCTTCAACAGCGAGAAGGGCTACGGCTTCATCTCTCGCGAAGACGGCGAGGACGTGTTCGTCCACTACTCGAATATTTCGGGCAGCGGCTATCGGTCACTGACCGAGGGGCAGCAGGTGGAGTTCGAGATCGGGCCAGGTCGTAAAGGCCCCGAAGCGCTCAACGTCACCCCCCGCTAGTCGAAACCAGCAGTTCAAGTCGCAGGCGTCGGGCTCTTGGGCCTGGCGCCTGCTTCCTGTTTCAGCCGTGCTGCCCGCCCTCACCAGGCGAGGGGGCTAGGCCATCACGAAGTGCATTCCGCCGTACCTTGCCGGTGGCCGTCTTGGGGAGTTCGTCGACCACTACGATCCGTCGGGGACGCTTGAAGGCGGCCATGTGGGCTCGGCAGTGGGCCTCGATCTGGTCCGGGTCGATCAGTCGCTCGCGACGCGGCACCAGAAAGGCCACCGCCGTTTCCAGACCGTCGGCGGTGCGGCTGCCGACCACGACCGCCTCCGAAACGTCCTCGTGCTGGAGCAACACGTTTTCCACCTCGGCCGGGGAAACCCAGATGCCTCCCACCTTCAACATGTCGTTGGTGCGTCCCAGGCAACTCCAGTACCCATCGGCGGAGCGGCTGTAGGTGTCTCCCGTGCGCATCCACTCCCCCAGGAAGGCGGCCTGGGTGGCCTGGCGCCGACACCAATAGCCGCTGGCCAGCGATGCCCCTTTGATGTGTAACTCCCCTGGGGTGTCCGCCGCGGTGATGAGGGCGCCGGCCTCGTCGCGCAGCTCCAACTGGTAGCCCGGCACCGCCTCCCCGGTGGTGCCGGGGCGCTCCCGGCCGACCCGGTTGGACAAGAAGATGTGCAACGCCTCGGTGGTGCCGATGCCGTCGAGCAGCGGGAAGCGGAAGTGGTTGGTGACCCTGCGGTACAAGGCGGCCGGCAAGACCTCACCGGCGGAGATGGCCAGGCGGACCGAAGCGAAGCTGGCGGCGGCCGCTCCGCTTTCGACCAAACCGACGTAGAACCCGGGAGCGCCGAAGAACAGGGTGGGTCCGTGCCGTTCGACGAGGGCGGTGACCTGGGCTGGAGTGGGTCGGACCGGGTTCAGCACCGTCGCCGCCCCAACCGCGAAGGGAAAGGTCAGCGAGTTCCCCAGCCCGTAGGCGAAGAACAGCTTGGCCACCGAGTAGCACAGGTCTTCCTCGGTTATGGCCAATACCGAACGCCCATAGGTGTCGGCGGTGATCTTGGCGTCCTCATGGCGATGCATGGCCCCCTTGGGGGTCCCGGTGGTGCCAGAGGTATAGAGCCAAAACCCCGGCGAATCTGCCGTGGTCGAGGCCACCGCCACCGCGCTGGCATCATCGAAGTCCGACCAACGGTAGGTGGCCGCCACGGGCGCAGCGGCGGTGACGGTGGCCGAGCCGTTGTCGACCACCACGCTGGCCAAAAGGTCCTCGGCGGCGGTGGTGATGGCGGGAAGGTGCCCTGCGTATTCCTGGGAGAGCACGGCCACCCTGCAACCGGAATCGGCGGCGATCACCGCCACCTCGGCGGGGGTCAACATGGTGGAGGTCGGCACCGGCACGGCGCCCAGGCGCAAGGCGGCCAGGAAGAAGGCCACAAAGGCGGGCTCGTCGTTCATCACCAGCAGGACGCGTTCCTCACGACGCAGGCCGCAGCTCAACAGGCCGTGAGCGGCCCGGTTCACCTGGCTGGCCACCCCCGCATAGCTGATCCTGTCTTCACCGCACAGCAAAGCTGTGCGATCGCCGCGACCGGCCTGAAGGTGGCGGTCCAGCAGCCAGCTACCCAGGTTGAACCGCCCTACCGTGCTGTTGTGGCTGGCCATGGTGGCTCCCCCTGCAATCTCCTCGACCCAAACCGGACGGTGGGCGCCGACCTTAGAACGGGTTGCATCAGAGGCGCACGTAATCGAAGTCCAACGGTTGGCCGTTCACGCCGCTGGCCGGAGCGGCGAGCCAGCCGGCCACCTGACCCCTACCCCGCACGGCGCCCATCAGCGAGGCGACATGGGCTTCCTCGGCCTCGGTAGGTAGCCAGGCCGAGCGTCCAGCCGCCCAGCTGGCCGCGTCGACCAGCTCCCCGTTGGGGGTGACGTGATGGTCCCGAAAGCGACCGACACGGCGGTTGAAACCAATGTGGGGCAGGGTCAAGCGCATGCCGACCGGTTCCAGTAGGCGGTTCCAGCGGTCGATGCCTTTCTGGCAGTCGACCACGTAGTCCTGGCGCAAGGTGGTGTTGAGGGCGCTCAAGGCGGGGACGTCCTGCACGGTGATACGGCCCTCGACCACGGTGGGTACAGCCGCCCGCGCGTCGACCAGGCGATGGTCGTCCGGGCGGGTGGCCTCTTGGAATCTCCCCTTCAGGCCGGCGGCAAAGTAGTTGGCGGCGTTGGTCGAGGTCTCCGAGCCGAACAGATCCAGGGAAACGCTGAAATGTGCGTTCAAGTAGCGCTGGAGGGTGGCCACGTTGATGGCCCCGAAGGGCTCGACGTTGTCGGTGTCGTTCTCCTGCATGAGCTGCACCGTGCGCTGGACAACCCTGGCAATGCCCGCCGCGCCCACGAACATGTGGTGGGCTTCTTCCTTGAGCATGAACTGGCAGGTTCTGGCCAAAGGATCGAAGGCGCTCTCCGCCAACGAAGCGAGCTGGTACTTGCCGTCGCGGTCGGTGAAGTAGGTGAAGAAGAAGAACGACAGCCAATCGGGAGTGGCTTCGTTGAAGGCCCCGAGAATGCGCGGGTGGTCCACGTCTCCAGAGCTGCGCACCAACAGCTCATCGGCCTCGTCGCGTCCGTCTCGGCCGAAAAAGCCGTGCAGGAGGTAGACCATGGCCCACAGATGGCGGGCTTCCTCGACGTTGATCTGGAACAGGTTGCGCAGGTCGTAGCGGCTGGGGGCGGTGGCGCAGAGATGGCGTTGTTGTTCCACCGAGGCCGGCTCGGTGTCGCCTTGCACCACGATCAGGCGCTGCAGCTCGGCCCGATACTCCCCCGGGACCTGCTGCCAGGCCGGCTGGCCGAGGTGATCGCCGTAGTGGATGGTGCGATTGGGGGTGGGCTCGGCCAGGAAAATGCCCCAGCGATAGTCCGGCATGCGTACGTGATCGAACTGCGCCCAGCCCTCCTGATCCACCGAGGTGGCTGTGCGCAGATAGATCTCGTTGTCCTGCAAGTCCGCAGGACCCTGTCGGCGCCACCAGTCCAGAAACTGTGGCTGCCATTGCTCCAAGGCCCGTTGCAGCCGACGATCACCGCCGAGGTTGACGTTGTTGGGAATGCGCTCGTTGTAGTCAGCGGCGGTCATGGCGCCCTCCTGGATGCGAATGCAGGGTTAGATGAAGGGTTAACTGCGGGCACGATCGAACGTGGGACGGCTGCCACTGCCGTAGCGGGCCAGAGCCCCTTCCGGTCCAATGGCGTTGGGCCGAGAGAACACCCAGTTCTGCCAGGCGGTGAGACGCCCGAAGATCTTGCTTTCCATTGTTTCCGGTCCCACGAACCGCAAGTTGGCCTCCATGGCGGTGAGAGCGTCGGGGGAAAAGCCGGCCCGTTCGCTGAGCAGCAAGCGGACCTGGTCCTCCCAGTCCATGTCCTGCACCGCCTCGGTGACCAGACCCAGTTCGGCGGCCGCGGGGGCCGAGAGCGGGCGACCTAGTTCCCCCACTGCCGCAGCCAGTTGCTGCTCATGGCCCCAGAATCGGCCTTCTAGCCGGCTTAGCCCATTGGTCATAGGATACCAGCCGGTATTGGCTACCCCCACGGTTAGCGTGGCCACAGCGGCGGTGGAACTGGTGGCCGGGTGGGTTTCGTTCGTTGCGTCGGGTTCATCCAAATCGAGATACTGAAGGGTACGGTCCGCAGCCCAGGCCAGCTCGGCCAGGGTGCCGGCGAAGCAGCTGCCCGGTTCGATGAGGGCGACCAGCGTGCGAGCGGAAAGGTCCAATCGGCGCAGGGTCCGCGCCCAATACAAGCGGATCTCCCGAACCAGCCAATGATCACCGGCCTGCTGGAGCGCGTCGTCCACGGCCATCACGTCTTCGGGCCTACCCTCGCTGCGCAATACCCACGTGCCGATATTGACCTCGTTGAAACGCAGATGCAACAGCGCGTCGTCCAGTTCCCGACACAGCGCCAGTGGCCAATAGTTGGCGCCGGCGGCGGCCAACTGCGCCTGCGACTCACCGGCATCGGCCGGCTCAGGTCCAAGCAGGGTGATGGTGGCGACCCGTTCGTTTCGGTCGATGACCACGTGCAGGTGAGGGTACCGACGGGTATCTCCTTGCCTGATTACCTGAAGGGGGTGCATGGTCACCGCCTCTGCGGCGGAGGAGGGCCGGTCCGAGCGGGCGGCCTGGCGCTGGGCCCTGACCGCCACCGTTTCGTCGAAGGTGCTGCGGGGGGCGATGGCGTCGACCAGGCCCCACTCCAAGGCCTGTAGCGCCTTGACCCCCTCGGTACGGGTAGCGAACACGTCGGCCAGGTCGCGACGAACCTTGCGTTTGTCGACCACTCGGGTGAGGCCCCCCGTACCTGGTAGTACACCCAACAGGGCGACCTCGGGAAGCGAGACTGCTGAGGCCCGATCGTGGACCAGGATGATGTCCTCACAGGCCAAAGCCAGCTCGTAGCCGCCGCCAGCGGCGGTGCCGTTGAGGGCGGCCAACCACACCTGGCCCGAGTGGGCACTGGCGTCCTCAATGGCGTTGCGAGTCTCGTTGGTGAACTTGCAGAAGTTGACCTTGTGGACATGGGTTGAGCCGGCCAGCATCTGGATGTTGGCCCCTGCGCAGAACATCTTGTCCAAACCGCCGGTGAGGACCACGGCATGGACCTCGGGATGTTCGAAACGAAGCCGCTGACCGATGTCGTACAGCTCGATGTCCACGGCCAGGTCGTAGGAGTTGAGCCGCAGCTGATAGTCCGAGCGCAGGCCGCCCCCTGGGTCGGACTGCAGCACCACGGTGGCGACGCCACCTTCGGTGCTGACCCGCCAATGGCGATACGGCGGATCCGATCCACGCTCTGGACCGCCCCGCTCAAAGGTGATCGGCTCCCCCGAGACCGCGGCGGGCGACGGTGAGACGACGGCGTGCGGCACGTCGGTGGCGGTAGGGGCGGCGACTGCTGGCCGATCCGTGGCCGGGTCGGCCGCGCCGTGGATGCTCATGGGGCCTCCCTGCCCGGGTCGGCGCCGCAGCCGAGAGCGGCTGCCCCGGAACGCCGCTCCGAGTTGACGAACAATCTACACTCTTGTCAACTCTCGTCAAGGCTATGTAGCATGACGGCTCGTGAGCGAAGAGCCCAACCGTGGCGCCGAGCCAGCCAGCGCCGCCTCCCTGCTGTTGACCCTGCTGGGTGAGTTCGTCCTGCCCGACCGCCAACCGGTGTGGACCTCAACCCTTACCGAGGCCCTGGCCACCCTGGGAGTGGAGGACAAGGCGGCCCGCCAGGCCCTGGCCCGCACGGGCGAGCGGGGTCTGCTCGAACGAGACAAGCAGGGCCGACGGGTGCGCTGGGGACTCACCCCTGCGGCCATCGAGCTGCTCGAGGAGGGCACCGCCCACATCTATCGCTTCGGCACCATGCCCAAAGCTTGGGATGGCCAGTGGCTCCTTGTGCTGTGCTCGTGACCCGCGGCCCGGGCCGAGCTTCGCCATCGGCTCCGAGTGCGGCTGGGTTGGGCCGGCCTGGCGCCATTCGGGCCGGGCGCCTGGATCTCGCCCTGGGTGGACCGCCAGCCCGAGGCAGTAGAGGTCCTGCGCCAGTTCGATCTGCACGGCCAGGCCCGCTCCTTTACCGGCCGCCTCGGCGTCCTCGGCGACGTCTCCACCACCGTGGCCCAGGCCTGGGAGCTCGAAGGGTTGGCGGGCCGGTACCGCCAGTTCCTGGCCGACTTCGGCGAGCAGACTGCGCCCGACGCCCCCAAGTCGGGCTCCTCCCCCGGCGCTCACGGGCCAGCCCGGTCCGGCCCGCAGAGCGGCGAAGGAACCGACGCCACCGAGTTCGCCGCGCTGTGCTGGTTGGTCCATCGCTGGCGTCGCTTTCCCACCATTGACCCGGAGCTACCCCGCGAGCTGTGGCCGCTTCGCTGGCCGGCCGAGGCCGCGGTCACCCTTTTCCACCGGCAGCACGCGCGGTGGACTCCGGCCGCTCAACGCTGGTGGCACACCCGCACCCCCGCCTGACCCACGTCTTGCCCGCCGGGGCCCGAACACCCCGGGTGCCGGGCCGATGCGCCCGCCGCGATGACGTCGAGCTGGCCAGGGTGGTGTACTCATCTCTAAGC
>JANPEN010000634.1:0-3899 GCA_031422955.1 Acidimicrobiia bacterium | reverse complement strand
ACACCAGGATGAACGACTCCCGGTTCTTCGGCACCGCCTTGACGAACCCGGCGTTGCCGCGGCCCGCGGGAGCTAGCGTCAAGGTTCATGGAGCTACGCGCAATCGGGACCACCCTTGACAGCAACGACCCCGAGATGATCGCGGACTTCTGGCAGCGGGTCATCGGCTTCAAGACCCGGGTGGGCGACGGCCACCCCTACATCACCCTGTCCGACTCCGACGTCGGCCGGCCGCTGAACCACCTGACCATCCAGCGAGTACCCGAGGGCAAGGCGGCCAAGCACCGGCTGCATCTCGATCTGTTCGTCAGCGACGACATCGTGGCCGTCGCCGAGCTCGTGGCCCTCGGCGCGACGGTGCTGGCCCCCGCCGACACTGGTCATCTGGGCATGACCGCGACCGTGATGGCGGACCCCGAAGGCGGCGAGTTCTGCGTGGTTTGCCGGCGCAGATGACCGCCTGAGCAGTCAAACCGCCAGTTTCGGGCCCGGGACAGGGACAGAACATCAAGCGGTTAGCGTTAGCCAGGCTCGGTCGGCGCCGGCCAGTTGGGCAGCCGCCGTTCCAGAAAGGCCCGCACGCCCTCGGCGAAGGCGGGCTCTTTCATCATCTCTCGGATGAGCACGTCAGACTCCTCCACCGCGGAGCCGACGTCTCGATGTAGGTCGGTGTAGACCTGCCGTTTGGTCTCCCGCAACGAGCGGGGCGACACGGTAGCGGCCAGCTCCCGAGCAAAGCGGTAGGTGGCGGGCAACAGATCCTCGGCGGTCATCACCCGGTTGACCAGCCCCATGCGTTCGGCCTCTTCGGCCAGGATGACCCCGCTGGTGTAGAGCAGCTCGTTGGCTCGACCCAGGCCCACGATGCGGGGTAGCAGCCAGGACAAACCCGCCTCGGCGGGCAGGTTGAGCTTGCCGTGCGAGGTGGTCAGCTTGGCCCCGGCCGCGGCGAAGCGCAGGTCGCAGAAACAGGCCAGCACCAAGCCGATACCGGCGGCGGGCCCGTTGATGGCGGCGATGGTGGGCTTGGTCAGCCCGAAATGAAAGGCGAAGGGGTGGTCGAACTCGGGCCGCACCCCATAGCCGGGCCGAGCGAGCTGCTCACGGATGCCGGGGTCGTAGCCACCTTTGGCCACGTGACCTTCCAAGGCGGCAGAATCGGCACCTGCGCAGAAACCCTTTCCCGCGCCGGTCACCACGATGACCCGTACGGCAGGGTCATCCTCGGCTTGGGCCAGCGCCCAGCGGTACTCGGTGTGCATGCGCCCGGTCCACGCGTTCAACCGCGCCGGGCGGCTCAGGGTGATGGTGGCGATGGTGTCGACAACGTCGTAGGTGGTGGCTCGCAGCTCCATGCCGGGCAGACTACGGCCCGGCTGTGCCAGGCTGCCGGCAAGGCGCGACAGGAATCGACAGGAGTTCGGGTGAGCGAATCAATCGAGTTTGGGATCTCCGCGGGTTTGCTGTGGGGGGCCAAGCAACAGGCCCGCCGAGCCGAGGAGCTGGGCTACGACTACCTGCTGACCGGCGAGCACCTGATGTTCTACACGCCCATCGGTAACACCATGGTCTCGCTGGCGGCGGCGGCCGGTGCCACCGAGCGGATCAAGCTGATGAGTGGTATTGCGTTGGTTCCGCTGTATCCGGCCGCGCTTTTGGCCAAGCAAGCCGCCGTGCTCGATGTGGTATCCGACGGGCGCTTCAGCCTTGGCATCGGCGTGGGCGGCGAGTTCCCCAAGGAGTTCGACGCCGTCGGCGTTCCGGTCAAGGAACGCGGGGCCCGCACCGACGAGGCGCTGGAGGTCATCAACCGTCTGCTGACCGAGAAGGACGTCCATTTCGACGGGCGTTTCACCAAGCTCGATGGGGTGTCCATCGCTCCCCGTGGCGTGCAGAAACCGCGCCTGCCGTTCTGGGTGGCCGGGCGCAAAGACGTGGCCATGCGCCGCGCCGCCCGCCACGCCGAGGGCTGGCTGCCGTACATGTACACCCCGGAGATGTTGGCGGAGTCCTTGGTCAAGATCGCCGGGTTCACCGAGGAAGCGGGCCGACCGGCGGGCACCGTGCAACCCGGGCTGTTCATCTTCACCTGCGTGCACGAGGACCGGGCCACCGCCCTGGATCTGGCCAACCAGCAGCTGTCCAAGCAGTACAACCAGGATTTCTCCAAACTGGTGGAGAAATACACCATTGCCGGCTCGCCCCAGGACTGCATCGCTCGGCTGCAGGAGTACATCGACGCGGGGGCTCGCACCATCATGTTCTCGCCCGGATGCCCGCCCGATTACGTTGAGGAGAACACTCGCCTGATAGCGGAAACGGTCATCCCCGCGTTTCGATGACCCCACCAACGACCAAGCCGATGAGCCAAGCCAACGCGACGTTGAGTCACCGCCAGATCATGCTGGCGTTGTCGGGGCTCATGGTGGGCATGTTCATCGCCGCTATCGACCAGACGATCGTGGCGACCGCGCTGCCCGCCATCGTCACCGACCTGGGTGGGATCCGCTACCTGTCCTGGATCATTGTGGGCTACCTGCTCACCTCCACTGCGTCCACGCCGCTGTGGGGCAAGGTCGGGGACCTCTTCGGCCGGCGTCGCATGTTCCAGACCGCCATTGTGGTGTTTCTGGTGGGTTCGCTCCTTTGCGGGCTGGCCCCAACCATGCCCACCCTGGTGATCGGCCGACTGGTCCAGGGCGTGGGCGGGGGTGGGTTGTACGCCCTTTGTTTCGGGATCGTGGGGGACCTCGTCCCTCCCCGTCAACGCGGCAAATACATCAGCTATTTCGCCGGCATGTTCGCAGTGGCCGGCGTGAGCGGGCCCCTCGTCGGGGGCATCATCACCGACAGCATCGGCTGGCGTTGGATTTTCACTATCAACCTGCCCATCGGGCTGGCCTCCCTGCTGGTCACTGCGCTCACACTGCACCTACCCCCGACCCGCCGCGAAGCCCACCTCGATCTGTTGGGCGCGGTGCTGCTGGTGGCCGGCGTCGTCTCCCTCATCCTCAGCAGTGTGTGGGGAGGCGACGAGTACTCGTGGACGTCGCCGCAGATCCTCGGCCTCGGGGCCAGCGCGTTGGTGTTGCTCATCCTGTTCGTGCTTTGGGAAAACCGGGTGGCCGAGCCAATCCTGCCAATGCGGCTGTTCCGCAACCGGGTGGTGGCCGTGCTACTGGCCCTCAGCTTCCTGATGGGGCCCATCTTCTTCGCCGCCGCCTCTTTCGTGCCGCTCTTCATGCAAGGCGTGGCCGGGTTCTCCGCCACCAAGTCGGGGCTGATGTTGGCGCCCAACGCGCTGGGTTTGAGCGTCGCCGCCATCATCACCGGTCGTCTCACCACCAGGACCGGGCGCTACAAACACTGGTTGGTGGGAGGCACCGGCGTGCTGGTCCTCGCGGTGGTGATCCTGTCCCAACTCGATGCCGGCTGGAACACCTGGTCCATTGGCCTGCTGATGGTACTCATCGGTATTGCCCTGGGTACTGCGCTCCCGGTGCTGTCCACCGCCAGCCAGAACGCGGTGGAGTTGAGCGACCTCGGCGTGGTCACTGCGGCGGTTACCTTCTTTCGAACGCTGGGCGGCACCGTCGGCATCGCCGCTTTCGGGGCCGTGCTCAAGGGCCGTTTCGACCATCTCCTGGAAGAAGTCGCCCGCACCACGGCCCTACCGGCCGGGGCCACCGCCAAGAGCCTGGCCGACCGTCCGGCGGACATCCACACCCTGCAACAGCCGCTGCAAGACCTGGTGCAAAGCGCGCTGGCGCAGTCCGTCGCCGCCGTCTTTCTGGCCGCTATCCCCCTCGCCGTACTGGTCTTCGCCCTCAGCTGGCTCCTCGAAGAACGGCCGCTGAAGGAATCCACCACCCTCAACACCGCCGCCCGCGACCAAACAC
>JANPEN010000633.1:0-8000 GCA_031422955.1 Acidimicrobiia bacterium | reverse complement strand
CGCTCACCGAGCGTCATCACCACCTCATCTGCTCCCACTGCGGCAAAGTCACCGATACCCGGCTCCCAGCCGAGCTGGAAAAAAGTCTCGATGCCGATCTCCAGACCATCACCCGCGAACAGGGCTTCCAGCTCGAACACCATCGGCTCGATCTGATCGGCCGTTGCTCGGACTGCCCGAGTTGATTGCCGCCACCGTGTAGCCATCGCACGGGGAGGGTAGAACTACAACCATGCGTAAACCTCTTCTGCTCGCGTCCTTGGCCGGTCTGGCTATCTGGTTGAAACGACGCCGGGCTGATGCCCCCGACGTGACCCCAGACCGGCGTGACACCAGCGCTGGTTCCGACTCCGACTCGAAAAGGGTGGGTCCCCCCTCGGCGGTGGGCATCGACCCGCTCGATCGCGTCGTGATCAGCACACCGGCCGGTGAGGTGACCGACGATCCGGCGAGCCAATGGGCCGACGACGGCGGGTCGGGCATGGCCGGCGGTCAGAGCCAACACAACTAGCGCGTCGCCCCCCGCTCAACTCGGGTAGCCGAAGGCGTCCAGCAAGTTGGGATGACCTGTGGCGCAGGTCACTCCCCCATCTACCAACAGGTTGGTCCCGGTGATAAAGCTGGCCTCGTCGGCCCCCAAAAAGGCCACCGCGGCGGCGATCTCTTCGGGAAGAGCGAAACGACCCAGGGGAATGGCTTTGGCGAACAAGGCGGCCACCTCGGCATTGCCGGTGGTGGCTAGGGTCATCGGCGTGTCCACCGCACCGGGGGCGACCGAGTTGACCCGAATTCGTTGCGGAGCCAACTCCAGCGCCAGGGACCTGGTGAAGTTGAGGGCCCCGGCTTTGGCCGCGCTGTAGGCGGTCATGCCGGCATCGCCGGCCACCGCGTCGAGCGAGGTCACATTGACGATGGCGGCGCCGCGTGCCAGACCCTGCTCGATGGTGTCACACAGCAAGGGCAGGGCGAGCTGGCAAGCCACGAACACCGAGGTCAGGTTCACGTCGAGGGCACGCTGCCAATGGCGCCGACCCAACGCGGCAAAGGGAGCTACCACGATGGCCCCCGCCGCGTTGACCAACAGATCGAGTCGCTCGAACCGAGCCTGGGTTACCTCGAAGAGCAGGGCCAGCTGATCGTCGTCGGTCACGTCGGTGGCCTGGAACACCACCCTGTCCGGCCCCGCGATCGCAGCCAATGCCTCGGTTGCGGACCGTCCCCGGTGCGCATCGCGCCCGGCCACAACCACGCGTGCCCCTTCTGACAACAGGCGCGCTGCGGTGGCCAAACCGATACCGGATGTGCCTCCGGTGATGACAGCCACCTTGTCCCCATAACGGGCCAACGGGACGACCCCAGCCGGCTCGGGCGTCACCTCCCACCCCGGGGCTTCAGAAACAAGCAACCGCCACGCAGAGAAACACTCGGAGAAACACGGGGGCCAGGCATGAGGCGGGCCAGGCTAGCGGCGCCAGCGAAGGGGCGTGCGCAACCGTGAAGCCCACCGGGGCCGGGGACCGGGAGGGTGGGCTACCCTCCGGGGCTGACCCGGGTCGGGTCCCAAGAAAGGCGGAGTTCGGGGATGGCCATGCGCACTGACCAACAATGGATTGCCCTCAACCAGGGCGTCATCGAGGAGTTCCGAGCCAACGGCGGCCAGTGCGGCGGGGCCTGGCAAGGCAACCCCATGGTGTTGTTGACCACCATCGGCGCTCATAGCGGCCAACCCCGCACCTCACCGGTGACCTACACCAACACGCCGACCGAGCAGGGCGATGGGTGGGTGCTCATTGCCTCCAAGGCCGGCGCCTCCCACCATCCCGCGTGGTATCACAACCTGGTGGCTAACCCCGAGGTGACCATCGAGGTCGGGACAGAGCGGTTGGCGGCCAGGGCCAGGGTGACCGAGGAGCCCGAGCGCAGCCGCCTCTTCGACGAGCGCATCGCGGTCATGGCCCGTTTCGCGGACTACATCACGCTGACCGATCGCCTCATCCCGGTGGTGGTCATCGAACGGATCCCGCCCGCCTGAGTACTGCCCCGCCCCAGGGCAAGGGACCGGCCAAGCGTGTCCAGCGATTGCTCAGTTGAGTTCCCCGGTACGGGCCCGAGCGGTCCAGTATGCGGCTGTTTGGTAGGTTGGGCGGCGGTGGCTGGCCAGATATCGCAACGCTCGCAGAGGAAAGACAACCATGACCCAGCGTAACGCCTACATGACGGACGAGCTGCAAGCCATCTTCGACCAGACCACCGATTTTGTGGCCAAGGAGGTGACTCCCCACGGCGACAGCTGGGAGGAGGCCGGTCAGGTGCCCCGTTCGATACTGGTCCAAATGGGCGAGTTGGGCATGCTCGGCCTTCGCGTGCCCGAGAAACACGGCGGGCTGGGCCTGGGCATGGTGGCGTCGGCCACCTTCTCCGAAGCGTTGGGTTCATCCACCTTCGGCGGCTTTGAGGCCACCGTCTTGGTCCACACCGACATGTCGGGTCCCCACTTGGTGAACTCCGGTTCGCCCGAACAATTGGCCCGCTACCTGCCCGGCATGTTGGCCGGTACCACCATTATGGCAATCGGGGTCACCGAGCCCGACGCCGGATCCGACGTGGCCGGCATCCGCACCAAAGCAGTCAAAGACGGCGACGGTTGGCGCATCAACGGCACCAAGACCTTTATCACCAACGGTGTCTACGGCGACCTGGTGGTGCTGGCCGCCCGCACCGACCCTGACAATAAGTACGGCATCTCCATGTTCCTGTTGCCCAAGGGCACTGAAGGTTTCAGCGTCGCCAAAAAGCTGGACAAGCATGGTTGGCGCTGCTCCGACACCGCCGAGCTGTTGTTAGACAATGTGTGGCTTCCCGACGATGCGGTGCTGGGTACGCCGCACCGCGGGTTCTATGAGACCATGCGAAACTTCCAGAACGAGCGGATGGTACTGGTAGGTATGGGGGTCGGGGCGGCCCAGCGGGCCATCGACATCACCCTGGCCTACACCCAGGAGCGGGCGGCCTTCGGCGCCCACCTGTTCGATCTCGGGGCCATACGGCAACGTATGGCCATGAACCAGGCCAAGCTCGACGCGGCCAGGGCCTCTATGTACCACGCTGCCTGGCTGGGCGACCAGGGGGTCGACAACGTCAAGGCCATGAGTGGGGCCAAGGCCTTCGGCTGTGAGGCGGTCAACCAGATCATGTACGACTGCGTGCAGTTCCACGGCGGCACCGGCTACATGCGCGAAAGCGCCATCGAGCGTTTGTATCGCGACGCTCGGTTGTTGCCCATCGGAGGCGGCGCCACCGAGGTCATGCTGGAGGAAGTGGCCAAGCGCTCCTATCAGACCTGACCGGGCAAGCACGGACCGGTCAGGTCTGCAGGTGCTGCTGGAGTACCGGGGTGATGGCCTCGATGTCGCGCAGGATGAAGTCGGCATCGACCAGCTCCGCGGTGGGATCAGATGCAACCACCCGCTCGATGCCCAGGGCGGCGTAGCGCTCCAGCCGGGCTGGGGTGGGCCGGGAGAACAGCAGCAGGGAGATGGGCACCTGATCGGGATCCCTGCCGTACTCGGCCACCAGGCGGCGGAAGCGTTCCACCGCCCCAGACACATCGGGCCGGCCGTCCTCGCCCAGCAGCATGGCATCGATGGGCATCCACTGGTCGGCATACTGAGCGGCATGGCGAACGCCGAGCGGGCCCCAGTTGCCCAGGGCGATGGGCACCGTTTCGTTGACGGGCTTGGGATTGAGCCAACACGGCGAGATGCGATCCCAACGACCTTGGAAACCGGCCTCGCTGTCGCGCCACAGGGCCCGTAGGGCCGCGACCCGCTCCTGCTGAGCTTGGTAGCGCAACCGGAAGGGCAGATCGGGCCGGTGATCGGCCAGTTCCTCCACGTTCCAGCCCACCCCCACTCCCAGGATGAAACGCCCTCCGCTGATCACGTCGAGGGTGGCCACCTCGGTGGCCAGATCGATGACGTCGTGCTGCAGGATGAGAGAGATTGCGGTGCCCAGTACCAGTCGCTCGGTCACCGCTGAGGCGGCGGCCAGGGACACGAACGGGTTCATCATGTGCAGGTACCCGCTCGGCAGCGGGTTGGTGGTCGGGTGCGGGGTCGACCGGGAGGTGGGGATGTGGGCGTGCTCAGGCACCCACCACGATTCAAAGCCCCGCTCTTCCAGCTCGCGGGCCAACCGGGCGGGGGCGGGACCCGCTGCTGTGTTCATGGACATGTAGCCGAAGTGCACAAGGGCGGACCTTAGCCACCTCAGACAACGCCGAGAGGACGGCCGCGTGATCGTCGCTCAGACCAACCAGGGCAGGCCGAGATCGAGTTCGGTCGCTGACACCGTGCCAGCGGCCCCCGATCAGCTCCCGGTGGGGTCGGGATCCACCTTCTCGGGGTAGAGGGCCAGGAAAACCACCGCGATCAAACCGAGTAACGATGCCGAGATGGCCCAGTTGATGCGGTAGTTGCTCAACGCAGTGCTGGCCGTGGCGGGGGTACCGATGACAGCAAAGCCGACCGCCACGCCCAGCGCCTGGGCCAACTGAAAAGAGGTGGTGCGACCGGCACCGGCCATGCCGTAACGGCTCATGGGGATATCCCGCATAGCCGCGCCCACGATCATGGCGAACAGCACGGCCATGCCCAGACCCAGCAGTACGTTACCGGCGACCAAGGCCAGAATGGACGGCTCGGTGTCCATGAAAAGCGCGAAGCAAGCCATACCGCTGGCGGCCAGGACCGCCCCGACGGGGACCACCCGGCGGTGACCGAAGCGATCAACCCGAGAGCCGATGGGACCCGAAAGCACGGCGGAGATCAACGAGGAGGGCATGAAGGCCAGCCCCGTCTCCACCACTGACCAATCCCACCAGCGTTGGATGAAGGACGGCAAAAGCACCCAGCTACCGAAGAAGCCGGCCGAGAACAACAGGCTGCCGATGAGACCAACCCGGTAGGAGCGGATCTGCAGCAGGGACAGATCGAACAGGGGCGCCGGATGGCGCCGGGCGCGCAGCACAAAGCCCACCGTGAACACCACCGCCACCACCAACGCCCCGAGCACCTTGGCCGAGGTCCAGCCCCAGTCACGGCCCTGCACGATGCCCAGCACCAGTGCCCCCACCCCCAGGGAAGCCAAGGGAACCCCGATGATGTCCACGTCACGGGAGACACGCTCAACCCGCGATTCCCGGAGCATCACCACACCTACTGGTATGGCGAGGGTGGCGATAGGGACGTTGATCAAGAACACCGCCCGCCACCCCAGCCATTGGATCAGCAACGCCCCCACCGAGGGACCCACCGCCCCGGCCAACCCACCCATGGCCGCCCAGATGCCGATGGCCAGCTGGCGACGGGCGGGCGGGAAGATGGCCAGCACCAGGGCCAAGCCGGAGGGAAATAGCATGGCCCCACCGACCGATTGCAGAGCCCTGGCCCCGATCAGCCAGGGCAGCGATTGGGCGGCCCCCGACAGCAGCGAGCCCACCGCGAACACCGTCATCCCGACCAAGAACAGCCGTTTGCGCCCGAAAAGGTCCGAAGCCCAGCCCGCCACCAGCAACAACGAGGCCACCCCGATGGAGTAGGCACTGAAGACCCACGACAAGCTGGAGGGATTGCTGGCCGGGAAGGCGCCTTGGATTCGGGGCAGCGCCAGCGAGATGACGGTGACCTCCAAGGCCACCATGAAGGCCGCCACCGAGGAGATGGCCAACGTTGCCCAGGCCAGCTTGGAGACCGGCTCGACCCCGCCGCGATCCCCGCTCGGCCCGGGGGTCGGAGCACTAGCGGCGGTGAGCGAACGGGATTGGGGCTGGCGAGGCACGCTCATGACCCGACCCTAGGCGGCGCTCCCTCACCCCGCTCACCGGCAGTATTGCAACGCGCTCTCCCGGGGGCAGCAGTGGAGGCCGCCGCCGTCGTCGCCCAGCCTGTGCAACCGCGTCACCCCCTTACGAACCACCTCCGCCCTGGCTCACTGCGCTTGACGTTGGTGAAAGGCGTTGAGCGCGGTGGGCAGGGTCGGGTAGATCCTTTCGGGGCCGACCCTGGCGGTGAAACCGGTCCGGTCCAGGTAAATAGCCAGATCGTGTTTCACCCGGGCCAGGGCCAGCACGATGCCACGCCCTTCCAGGTCGGTGCGAAGCGAGTCGAGCATGTCGATGGCGGTGAGATCGGTCTCGACATTGGCTTCCATGTTCAACACCACCCAGGCCACCGGCTCGGTCTCGGCGCGGACTGCGGCCAGGACCCTGGTGCGGAAATCATCGGCGTTGGCGAAGCACAGCGGGGCGTCGTAGCGGTAGACCACCAGCCCAGGCACGGTCTCCGCGTTGGGATAGTCCTTGATATCGTGCAGACCGGCCAAACCCGGTACCGATCCCTGGATGGCGTCATGGGCCCGAGCGACCCTGCGAAACAGATCGGCAACGCTGAGGGCCACCGCCACGCCAATTCCCACCAGTACGTCAAAGCCGACCACACCAACGAAGGCGGTGGCCATGATGAGCGCCTCGCTTTTGCGAAAGGCCACTACGCGACGGATCTCGACCAGATCGACCAGGGCGATGGCGGCGTAGACCACCAACCCGGCCAGCGCGGGCAGGGGAAGGGCACTTACCAACTCGCCACCGAAGCCCAACGTGGCCATGATGCAGACGGCCGCAATCACGCTGACGAGGTGGCTCGAACCGCCGGCGGCAGCGGCCAAGGCCGTGCGGCTATCTGAGGAGGACACCGGGAACCCGCCGAACAGCCCCGCTCCCAGGTTGGTCCCCGCCACCGCCAGCAGCTCTCGGTTGGCGTTCAGGGAGTGGTCCTGGGGCCGGGCGAAGGCCCTGGCCGTGACGATGTTGCCGCTGAAGGCCACCAGCGTGATTCCCACCGCAGTCAGGAACACCTCGACCCACATCGAGCCCGGCAGAGCGGGCAAGGCCGGTCGGGGCAAACCGCGGGGAATCGCCCCCACGGTGGTGACGCCGTGGGAGGCGAGATCCGCTACCGAGTGGACCACGGCGGCCAGGCCCAAAACGAGGAGGGGACCCGGGAGTGCTCGCCAACGCCGCAGCCCCAGCAACCCCACCAGCACACCCGAACCGAGCAGGGTTGGGGCTACCCGGATGTCATCGAGATGGCGGGCCACGTCGAGGAGGCGTCGCCACGGTTCATCGGCGGAAGATTCCAAGGCAAACAAGCGAGGAAGCTGGGAAGCAACCATGGAAACGCCCACGCCGGCCAGGAACCCGACCACGACCGGGCGCGACAGAAGATCGGCCAGGAACCCCGCCCGGAGCACCCAGCCGGTGGTGGCCACCGCTGCCACCGCCAAGGCCAAGGCGGCCGCGGCGGCCCCCGGGGTCACCGCCCCACTGGCGCTGAAAGCGGCCACCGCCGACCCAACCAACACCGCGCTGGAACTCTCCGGGCCGATGGACAACAACGGGCTGGTGCCTACCACGGTGTAGACCAGCAGGGCCGGCACTGCTGCCCACAGCCCCGCTACCGGCTCAAGTCCCGCCAACCGGGAGTAGGCCAGACACTGCGGAATGATGTAGGCGGCCACGGCTAACCCGGCCGGGAGATCAGCCCAGCCACGACGCTCCCACCCTCGAAGCGGGCAGGGCCGCCAGAGCTGCATCGCCACAGCATGTCCTAACCGAACGTTCGACGGGCGACTCGCTCTCCGACACATTACGACCTCGCCACGAAATCATGACGAAATCACAACGGCGGCGAATGAACGCCGTCGATGAACCCACCCGGCCGTACTGGTGGCCCTGTTCGTGCACACCGGCCAGCTGCTGTGGGGCCTGTTGATCGGCGTGGGCCGGCGGCTGCAACTGGCCCTGGGGCTGGCCTTTCTCATGAACATCACCTTCGTCATGGCCGGCCGAGTGAACCCGTCCGCCTTCTACCTCGTGATGCAACTGGTGCTGGTCTTCGCCATCGCCGACAGAACGTCGGGGGTGGATCCCAGGACACCCCCGC
>JANPEN010000632.1:0-7452 GCA_031422955.1 Acidimicrobiia bacterium | reverse complement strand
ATCCCCGCCGTCCTCAGCGTCCCAGGCATCACCGCCATCACCGACGGCACCATGCTCCACGTCGACGGTCACAGCGGTACCGTCCGCATCGGCTGATCCGAAGCCTTTGCGACGGTGACGTTCGACTTTGAACTGATGTCGATTTTCGAGTGGCTCGCACCCGTATGCCCCGCTAGGAAAGGACCATCAGGTGAGGCGCCGGCCACCCGGCGAAAGTGACGTTCTTGTAGTCGGGGGTGCGGCCCAGAGGCCCACGCTCACCCCGGCGATACGTTCCAGACCCCGGTGACGGCGCCACAATCATCCCGGGAACGGGGAAGAGGGGAGCAGGGCTACGCTCAGCGGCCATGGCCGACCTCGTCGCTGCCCAACGACCGAGTGCCGCGCTGGCGCGACGCGCCACCCTCGTCACCTCGGTGGCCATCGTGGCGCTGTCGGTGGCCTCGGCCATCACCAAGAAGGTCGACCTACCCGGCCAAGTGCTGAGCCTGCACCGAGTGGGTTGGGCGGCGCTGCTCTACCAAGCGTGGGTGTGGGCCCATCGCCGCCCCGTGACCTGGGCCCAACTGCGGCAAGCCACCCCGCTGGGTGTGTTCTACGGGCTGACCAACGTGTTGTTGTTCGTCGGGCTCAAGCACACCACGCTGGCCAACGTCACCATCATCTTGGCCCTGCAACCGCTGCCGGTCATGGCGGTGTCCTACCGTCTGTTCGGCGAGCGGGTGACCCGTAGGGAGGTGGGCCTTGCGGTGGTTTCTATCGCAGGGGTTGCCCTGGTGGTGGTGGGTTCGGCCCAGACGTTGCACTGGAGCCTGCTGGGTGACTTGGCCGCCCTCGGTTCCCTGGCTACCTGGAGCGCCTACTTCGTCCTCGCCAAGCGCTTGCGCTCCAGCCTGGATGCCACCACCTTGCAGGCGTCGATGCTGCCGGTGGCCACCGTGGTGTTGGCGGTGATTGCGGTGGCATCACGAGAATCGCTCTCACCCGGTGGGCCGCAGGACTGGTTGGGCATCCTGGCCATCATCGCCACCGCGGGGAGCGGGCACCTGGGGCTGACCTGGGCTACCAAGCACATCCCCATCACCCACTCGTCGTTGCTCACCTTGAGCCAGCCCGTGTTCGGACTCGCTCTCGGCGCCGCCTTCTTCTCCGAAGGCGTGGGGGTGCTGCAGGTGCTGGGCGTGGCCATCGTGCTGGCCGCCCTCACCGCGGTGGTCACCCGCCCCACCCAGCCCAGCCCTAAGCGTTGGACTCAGCGGCCCAGATAGTTGGGTGGGCGCTTCTCCAGAAATGCCTTGGGGCCCTCGATGGCGTCCTGGGTGCGAAACACCGGCGCACTGTACGTGCGCTCCAGGTCCATGGCCTGGCGTTCGGGCAGACCCAAACAGGCCTTGGCCGACGCCTTGATGGCCCGCACCGCCACCGGTCCGTTGCCCGCGATGCGTTCCGCCACCGCCAGGGCCTCGTCCATGACCTGTCCTGCGGGAACCACCTTGTTGACGAAGCCGAGCTGGTAGGCGCGCTCGGCGTCGAACAGCTGGCCGGTCAGCAGCCATTCCATGGCAATCGGGTAGGGCAGCTGGGCCGGCAAGCGCACGGTGGAGCCACCCCCGGGGAACAGCGCCCAGCGCACCTCCTGCACCCCGAAGCGGGCGGTCTCCGATGCGATGCGGATGTCGGTGCCCTGCACGAACTCGCAGCCACCAGCCACCGCAGTGCCGTTGATGGCGGCGATAACGGGCTTGTCGAGATCGCTGATCCGCAAGATGGCCTTGTCGCCCAGCCCCGCTTCGCTCAGCACCCGACGGTCGTAATCGTCCTCGGGCTGACGGGCCCTGGTGGTGAGGGGGATGAGGCGGCCCAAGTCCGCCCCCGAGCAGAACACCGGCCCGGTTCCGGTCACGATGGCGACCCGCACCCCATCGTCGGCCGCCACCTCGTCCCAGGCGTCCGCCAGACGGCACATGACCTCTGGGTTGAGGGCGTTGCGGGCCTCGGGTCGGTTCAGGGTGATGAGGGCGATGTGGCCCTGTCGTTCGTACTCCACGGCAGCCATGGGCTCGCAGCCTAGAACGCAGCTGCGAGCCCATGGACCACCCCGGCCGAGACGACCCCCCGACCGCCGGCCGCGCTCAGTCCGCTACGAGCTCCCGCTGGTGGAGGGGTTCGACGATGTACTCATCCAGGTCGACCCGGCGGGTCATGTCGAAGAAGTCGACATTTCGATAGGGCGAGTTGATCACGATACGACCGCGGTCATTGCGGTAATAGGTGGACATGCCGGGATGGGTCCACACCATGTTCTCGTGCTCGGCATCCACGTTGGCGTTGTAGGCCGCGTGGACCTCTGGACGAACCTCCACCGCGCCAATGCCTTGGGCGGCCATCTTGGCGATCATGTCCATGATGTAGCGGACCTGCATCTCCACTACGAAGATGAGGCTGCCACCGTGGCCCGGTTGCAGGTTTGGTCCGTACAACATGAAATAATTGGGAAAATCAGGCACGACGGTACCCATGTAGGCTTGGGCGTTGTCATCTTCCCAGGCCTCGCGCAGGCTGACCCCGGACCGCCCGACCGTTTCGTAGGTGTTGATGAGACGCAATACGTCGAACCCGGTAGCCAACACCAACACGTCGGCCTCGCGCTCCTCGCCGCTGACGGTGACCACCTTGTTGGCTTCGATGTGGTCGATGCGGTCCTCGACCAGCTCGACCCGAGGGTTGCGCAACATCTTGTACCAGCCGTTGTCCATCAACATGCGCTTACCGAACGGCGGGTAGGTGGGCAGCACCTTGTCCAACAACTCATCTGCCTTGTCGCCCAACTCGCTGACGACGTACTGCGTGAAATAGGCCCGGTGAGCATCGTTCTGGGCGTTGAGGGAGCGCTCGGGATGAGCCCAGTTGGGGTCCTTGTGCAGCGCGGTGTGAATGCGGTCATTGAAGGTCCACCCCAACCGCACCCGGTACCAGTTGCGATACATGGGGCATTCCTGGAACAAGAACCGCATGGATTCCGCCACCGGCTTGCGGAACTGCTCGAAGGGGGCCGCCCAATGGTTGGACCGCTGGTAGATGGTTAGGGACTCAACCTGATCTTGGATCTCGGGGGCGGTCTGCATGCAGCTGGCGCCGTTGCCGATGATGGCCACCCGTTTACCTTCGAGGCTGGCGTTGTCGGGCCAGCGGGCGGTGTGCCACTTCTCGCCCGTCCAACTGTCCAGGCCGGCGATGTTGGGCTCGATCGGGGGGTTGAACAGGCCCGCCGCGCTGATGACCACGTTGGCTTCGAGCACCTCAACCGTGCCGTCAGCGCTGCGAACCTCCGCCGTCCAGCTCTGGCTGGCCTGCTGGTACTCGATGCGGTTGACCGAGGTGTTGAAACGGATGTGTTGGCGGACATCGAACTGGTCCGCGACATGCTCGAGGTAGCCGTGCAGCTCATCTCGCAGACAGAAGTAGTTCTTCCAGTCGTAGGAGGAGAAGGAGAAGGAGTACAGGTGGTTGGGGGTGTCGACCCCGGCCCCGGGGTACTTGTTCTCCCACCACACCCCACCCACGGTGGGGTTGCGCTCCAAGACCTGGAAGGGTACGCCGGCCATCTGCAAGTTGATGGCGGCGCACAGGCCCGACACGCCGGCGCCGATGATGAGGACCTTGAAGCCTTCGGCCACGTTGAAAGGCTGGTGGTCGAGGAACTTGGTCTGACCCAGTTGGGCGGCGGTGAAAGCGCCGTACTCATCGGGCACGTGCTCGGCCATGGTCACGCTGAGCATGCGCACCAACATGGCCTCGGTCGGTTCGGCCATGGCCACTGGCCGGCCCGCCTTCCACGCCAGGATGGCCTCCAGGGCCGCCTCGCGAACCTCGCGCTGATGCTCCTCGCTCAGCCCACCGCTGTCGTTGTCGCTCATCCCCGAGGAGCGGGAGGGCTTGTAGGGCGCCTCCAGCCAGTGGGTCTCGCCGGTGAGTTGCACCAACACCATCAGCAACGTCGGAATGTTGGCGACGGCAATGGCCTCGGTGAACTGGCGTTCGCTGTCGGCACTCAGTGTGATCGCTTCGGCCACGGATCCCCCTGTGGACATCAAACTTTCGCGGAGGCCCAGGCTACCCCGGCAGTTCCAGCCACTCCCACTTGCCGGGTCGGGTGCCTCGGCCTTGGCCGCCGAACGGAATCTGTTCGGCGAGCGCGTCGGCGCCGGGGGACCTAGCCTGAAGGCCATGACCACCACCAGCGAAACCGCCCCTGCCCCCACCGCAGAGCTGCTCATCGACCATCTGGGCGATGACAGCTACTCCGGTACCGGACGCCGGGAGTTCCTGCGATACCGGGACGTGGGGCTGGCCGCCTCCACCGGGGATCGTTTCCGGATGTTGGGCATGCAGGCCAGCGGGAAAAACGAAGAGACCGGTTGGCATTACCACGTGTGCGACGTGCAGTTCGTCTACGTGCTCAAGGGCTGGGTCGAGTTGGAGTTCGAGGGCGGTCGCACCGAGAAACTGGTGGCCGGTTCCTTTGCCAGCATACCTGGAGGTATGTTGCATAACGAGAAAAACCTGTCCGACGATCTCGAGGTACTGGAGATCTGCTCGCCGGCCGCCATGGGCACGGTGGCGGTCGCCGCCCCCTAGGCCGGGTCGGCGACGTTGAGGCCCTGCACGTGGTGGCGCTCGATCAGGCTGGCCACCAGGCCGCTGGCCTTGGCCGCCTCCACGAATTGGCACAGGTAGTCGAAGCCGGCTTCGTCGCGGCCCTTGGGCGTACCCATGGCCTGCTGCACAGCGGTGAAGCGCCCGGGCAGGATGCGCGCGCCCGGCAACCGCTCGACGTCGGTGATGAGGCGGGGCCGCAGGCCCGACAACGCCTCGAGACCTTGGTCGACGAAGGCGTTGAAGGAACCGTCGAGGCCCTCCACGAGAACCAGCTCGGCCCGTTCGATGCAACGTTCCAGCCACAGCCCGTAGGCGCTGCGAGCGGCGGTGGCAATCCGGATCCCTGGCTGGTCCACCTCTTCCACGGAGGTGATGGGGGAGCCGGCGGGGACCAGGTAGGTAGCCTCGATCTCGCAGTAGGCGGCGCTGAAGGCAATGGACTCCGCCCTGGCCGGCTCGGCGCCGATATTGCCGATGTCCCAGGCCCCGGTGGCGGCCGCGTCGGCCAGCTCGCCAGGGCTCTTGAAACGCAACAGCTCCAGGCCCACCCCCAAGCGGTCCGCCAGTGCCCTGGCCATGTCGGGTGAGACGCCTTCGGGGTTTCCGTCGCTGCCCTTACCAGTGACCAACAGGAAATTGGACAGGTTGATGGCGGCGCGCAGGGTGCCGGTGGGGGCGAGGGCCTCGATGGCGGCAGGGGAGGGGGTAGGCAGCGCAGGCTGTGCTGGGGAGGGATCGGTCGGGGACGGGTTCGACTGTGTCACGGGGGAGTGCTCCGTTCGCCGGATCGGGGGTGATCGCGCCCGCACATTAGCGAAGCCTGCCTGCCGGCCCCGAGGGTGATCGTCCAGGCCGTCAGGCCCCCGTCGCCGCGCAGCGCACGCAGTGGCGGGTACCCAGCACCGCCTCCAGGCGAGCCAGGCCGATCGGTTGGTCACAGTGCTGGCAAAGGCCGAAGTCCTCGCTCGTGACCCTGGCCAGCGCGGCGTCCAGTTCGGCCAGATGGGCGGTGGCCAGCGCGGCCAGCGAGGCGACCTGGGCCCGCTCGTAGGCGGTGGTGCCATCGGGGTCGTGCTCGTCGTCCGCCGGCTCCACGTCCGCCCCCTCGACCAAGGCGGTCAAGGTTCGCTCTAGTGCGTCGCGTTGGCGGGCCAGACGCGAACGTTCAGCCCGCAACTGGGTTTGCAGGGCCGAACGCTGGGAGGTGGTGAGCACGGGGGCGGTCATGGACTGGGTTTACCCCGTCCGGGTTGGTGCTGATCAGTTGCCGGGTTCAGTCCTGTGGCGATCGGCATGGTGAGCGCCGAAGCCCATACCGCCGGCGGGCATGTCGATCCCGCATTCGGCCAGCTTGGCTCCGAGTTCTGGCATCATCGCGCCCAATTTGGCCCCCATGGCCTCGGCGTCGGTGGCGATCACGTCCCCGGTCTGGGTCACGGTGTAGGTGTCACCTGATTTGGTGATGGTGACCGAACCGTCGCCCTGCCCGAAATGCAGCAGGGAAAGTTCGTCCGGGGTCATCACGGCCACCCCAGCCATGCCGGACATACCCGGCATACCTGGCATACCGGACATACCTGGCATCCCGGACGGCATGGATCCGTCCTCATCGGCGAAGCAGGCCCTGAACTGCTCGACGGTGTCCTTCAGCTCCTCGGGCAAGGTGGCGGAACACTTCTCCCAGGCGGCTTGGATCTTCTCGGGGGGAAGGTCGGCCATCGCCTTCATGCCTTCGGGACTCATACCGGCGGCGAGATCGATGCCCAGCTCGGTGGCCATGCACTGGGCTGCCTCGCCGACGCCGGGCCCGCCCAAGCCGCCGAACCCCATGGTCTTGCCCATCGAGCCCCACGGGCCCTCCGGGATGGCCTCCCCGACCACCGCGGCATCGCTCGCACCGCTGGTGGAGCCGGAGTCGGTGCTGGAACCCTGCGCCCAACCCATTTGGCCTCCAAAAACCAAAGCGGCGGCGCCCACACCGGCGACGGCCAGCGCGGCCAGGGCCATGCGGCCGCGGGACCGGCGGCGGGGGGCGGACTCAGCGATGAGCTCGATCGGTTCAGGCGTGGGGGAGTCGGGGGAATCGGAGGGGTTGAACTCGTCGTTCATGCTGGTCCTTCTTCGAGGGGTGCTTGCGCTGGGGCCATGATGCACGCCCCACCTGAGAGGTTCCTGAGAAGGTCGGCCGGGCCGCGGGGTAGTCGATGCGGCGGGGGCCTCCGGCGGCGCCATACTGCGAAGGTGCGCATCCTGGTGGTGGACGACGAGCAGGCGCTGGCCGCGCTGATCGCTCGGGGCCTGCAGGCGGAGGGGTACACCGTCGATGTCCTGCACGAGGGCAACGACGCTTTCTGGCAGGCCCAGCAGGTGCCATACGCGGCCATCGTGTTGGACATCATGCTGCCCGGCCGCAACGGTTTCGCGGTGTGCCGCGACCTGCGGGCGGCAGGCTGCTGGATCCCCATCCTCATGCTCACGGCCAAGGAGGGGGACCTCGACGAGGCCGAAGCGCTCGACACGGGCGCCGATGACTATCTGCGCAAACCGTTTTCGTTGGTGGTGTTGTTGGCCCGCTTGCGGCTCATGATCCAGCGCGGCGCCCTGCCTCGGAACCGGACCATCAAGGTGGGCGGGCTCAGCATCGACCCTGGCCGCTTCACGTGCAGGGGTCCAGGCCAAGACCACGACATGGAGCTGACCCGCAGGGAGTTCGCCGTGCTCGAGCTGCTGGTCCGCCGCCACCCCGACGTCGTCTCCAAAGCCGCCCTTCTCGACGCCGTGTGGGGACTGGAG
>JANPEN010000631.1:0-3710 GCA_031422955.1 Acidimicrobiia bacterium | reverse complement strand
GTCGCCGACGCGGTTGGCCGCACCGTGACCAACCTGGGTCCCGCCCAGCAGCAGCTACGCAGCCGCAGCGCAGACGGGCTGGGGTTGGTCGCGCTCAGCTCCTCCGCGGTGGGGCGGGTCGATACCGGGGGCCGGGCCACGTTGGTTTCCACCGAGGTCAGCGCCTTGGGCACCCCCGTAGTGGCCGTGTCGGAGTTGTTCGCCCTTTCCGCTGAGCTGCAGGGCGGTGCTGGCGTGTTCACGGAGCTTCTCAGCGGGACCGACCCAATGGGTTTCGACGGCTTGTCCGTACCGCAAGGTATGGCGGAGGTGATGGCGGAACGCTTCGGTGCGGGTAGGCCTGGGGGCGGAGGACAGTTTGGCGCTCCTGCGGTGACCAGCAGCGTGGATCCCGAGGACCTGGCCTGGGCGGTGCGCCGAGTCGACGGGATCGCCTTCGTGGTCGGCGCCCCCGTCGATGGCGTCACCCGCAGCGTGGGGCGGGTGGGAACCGGGCTGGGCTGGTCGGTGCCGGTCACCATGCTGCTGGCTGCTTGGGTCACCTGGCTGCTGGCCGGCAGGGCGCTACGGCCCGTCCGAGCCATCACCGAACGGGCCGCGCGGATCGGGGCCGGGACCCTGCACGAGCGAGTGCCGGTTCCCGCCACCGGGGATGAGATCGCGTTGTTGGCCACCACCATGAACGACATGCTCGGTCGCCTTCAGGCCGAGGATGCTCGCCGTCGCCGTTTCGTTTCCGATGCCTCCCACGAGCTGCGCTCCCCGGTGGCGGTGCTGCGCACTGCGGCCGATGTCGCCCTGCAGCCCGCTTCCCACACTGCGGTGGCCGAGTTGGCCGGCACCGTCCAGGTCGAAGCGGACCGCATGGCCGCCATGATCTCGGACCTGTTGGCCCTCGCTCGCCATGACGAAGGTCGGGCCGGTCCTTCGGTGGCGGTGGACCTCGACGACATCGTGTTGCGGGAAGCGGCCCGGCCTCGTGGCCTGGCCCTCAATGTGCGGGCGGTGTCGGCCGGGCGGACGCTGGGCCGGCCCGATGAGCTGGCTCGGCTGGTCGCCCATCTGCTCGACAACGCTGCCCGCCACGCCCGTGGGGTGGTTGAGGTGGCCTTGCGCACCGAGGGGGACAGGGTCCTGCTCAGCGTAGATGACGATGGGCCGGGCGTGCCCTCTGATCGCCGCCAAGCCATCTTCGAGCGCTTCGTGCGCCTGGACGAGGCTCGCAGCCGCGACCGGGGGGGTGCCGGCCTGGGGTTGGCCGTGGTGTCCAGCACCGCCGAGAACGCCGGCGGCTGGGTCGAGGTGACTGATTCCCCCTTGGGCGGAGCCCGCTTCGTGGTGTCCCTCCCTGCCGCGGTGTGACGCCGGTCGGGCGGGGTTCGGGCGGGGGTCAGCGGGCACCGGGTCAGCTGGAACCGATGCTGAGCAGGTTCTCCAGGGGGCGGTAGAGCGCTTCGAGGTAGGCGATGTCTTCGGCTTCGAGAGTGAGGTCGCAGGCCGCCACCAGCTGGTCGAGCTGCTCGATGCGGGAGACCCCAACCACCGGGGCCACCACCCCGGGCTGGGCCAGGAGCCAGGCCAGGGCGACCTGGGCCGGCGATGCGCCGTGGCGTTGGGCCACCTCATCCACCCGCTCGGCGATGGCGAAGTCCATCTCACCGCGGTAGAGGCCCTCGGTGCGGGCCCGGTCCTGGCCCTGGGAACGGCTGGTCGAACCCTGCGCGAAACCGCCTCGGTAGGAGCCGGCCAGGATGCCGCGGGCCAGCGGTGACCACGGCATGAGCCCCACCCCGGTTTGGATGCAGTACGGGTTCATCTCTCGTTCCTCCTCCCGGTAGATGAGGTTGTGGTGGTTCTGCATGGAGATGAACCGGGTCCAACCGTTCATTTGGGCAGTGAGCTGCAGCTCGGCGAACTGCCAGGCGAACATGGAGGAGCCGCCCAGGTAAAGGACCTTGCCCGCCTTGACCACGTCGTGCAGCGCCTCGAGGGTCTCTTCCAGAGGAACCCGGGCCTGGCCGGGGATGGCGTGGGGATGGCGATGGATGACAAGTTGGTCGATGTAGTCGAGGCCGAGACGGCTCAAGCTGGCGTCGACCGCTTCGCGCACGTGCTTGCGAGACAGCCCGCCCCGATTGGCGCCTGGACCGAGGGGCATGGAGATCTTGGTGGCCAGCACGTACTGGTCTCGAGGCAGAAGCTCCCGCAGCAGTTGACCCACCACCTCCTCCGAGGCGCCCAGGCCGTAGATATCGGCGCAGTCGAAGCTGAACAGGCCCCGTTCGATAGCGGCGGCGAAGATGGGCCGAGCGTCATCGAGGGGGATGGTCCAATCTCCCTGATGGCCCCGGCCGGGCACACCGAAGTTCATGGTGCCCAAACACAACCGGGACACCCGCAACCCACTCGACCCCAGCTGCACGGCCTCCAACATGACAGTTCCCTACTTTCCCCAGCTGCCGCGACATGGCGCGCCGTACGGTAGCCGCGCCGGGGCAGGAGTTGAGCGGTCGGCCCGCAACCGGTCAGGGACATGACCGGCTGGCCACGATGTGTATTGATGGATGGCGCCATCGGGTTTGGTAAAGATGGGTTGCTGGTGTGGGCCGAGGCGTACTTGCCATTGTTTGGTGTTGGGAAGGTGTGGTGCCAGCGGCAGAGGAGCATGCCGTTGTTCACGGAGGTGGGGCCGCCGTTTTCCGGTGGATGCAGTGATGGGTGTCGCACCAGCCGGGTGGCCGGTGGCAGTGGGGAAACCGGCGGTGCCGGTCTCCTAGTCGGATGGCGGCGGTTCGTTAGAAGGGGGCGTCGAAGCCGGCGACCAAGCGGGCGATGCGCCAGGAATCGTCGGCGGGGTCACGGCGCATCTCAAGGCGATAGGGGCCGTTGGTAACCGGCGTCATGGTCCCATCACTGGTGGCGGTGAGGACGAGATAGGCGTGGGCCACTGCGGTGGTCTCGGTGAGGGCGTCGACGATGACGTTGGTGAACACATGGCGTCGTTGGTCGGTCTGCACGGTCCAGAACTCGGTGAGGAATGCCACCACCGCCTGGCGCCCTTCAAAGGGTCCCACCGCGTCGGCGCCCATGATGGAGCCTTCCCACACGCCGTCGGTGGTGAAGCAATCAGCCAACAAGTCAGCGTTGCGCTCGTCGTATCCCCAGCCGTAACGGTGGATGCGTTCGCCGATCATGATCCGATCGGCGGCCCGCCCGGGATCACGGTCCGCCCCCATGGCTTGGACCCGCACCTGGCCGGCCTGGCTGGCCCAGGCCGGTTGGGGACGTTGGGTTGTCATGACGGGACTCCCTTGCTTGGCTTGTGCATGCGTTCAGGGTCGGAACTGTAGGGCCCGGGGTACCAGACGGGCCGGCTGGGATACCAGACGGTATGCCGTTTCCACCCATTCGCACACCAGGCGGCGGGTGTCACGAGGATCGATCATCTCTTCCAGCTGGAACTTCGATAGCGGCCCCAGTGGCCCTCGGGCGCTTTCGATGCGGGCGTTGAGTTCGGCCCGCAGCGCGACGGGGTCGGCGGCCTCGGCCAACTGACGTTTGTAGGCCGCTTCGATGCCGCCCTCGGGCGGGATACCGCCCACATCAGCAGACGGCCAGCACACCCGCATGGACGAGCCGGCCTGGGGGGTGGCCCAGTTGTTGCCGGCCACCCCAAAACTGCGCCGCAAGACCACCGTGAACAACGGCAC
>JANPEN010000630.1:0-4994 GCA_031422955.1 Acidimicrobiia bacterium | reverse complement strand
TGGTCATCATCAAGTCAACGGAAGTGATGCTCGCCAAGCCCTGAGCCAACCCGGGGCAATGGCGAAGTCACACGCCGCGGCAACCTGCGAACGAAGAAACGTGGACCACGATACCGTCGAGCGTAAGGGCGCCGGCTCGATCCCGGCGGCCTTCAAGATGTTCCACACGCTCGACGCGGCGATAGTGCGACCGAGTCACCGCGTGTCTGCATCGACGTTCTCGTTCGACCTGTCCGAGGGCAGGTTCTCGGCGGTAGCGGTGCGACACGCCTACCACTATAGCGCTCGGTCTACATATAGCGTGGGCCTTATGGCAGACGACGATTACCGCAACGGCCGTCATGTGGTCTACAAGCTCCACGCCCACCTGATCTTCGTCACGAAGTACCGCAAGAAGGTGATGACGGACCGGGTGACGGACGAACTCCGTTCGGTGTTCGAGGAGGTCTGCGGCCGCCACGGCGTCACTCTCGACGCCTTCGAAACCGACCACGACCATGCCCACCTCCTCGTGTCCTACCCGCCGAAAGTCGCGTTGTCGACGCTGGTCATGTCACTGAAAACGATCTCGTCGATGCGGGTCCGCGCCGCACACTGGCCAGAGGTTGGCAAAGCCCTCTGGGGCGACCATTTCTGGTCCCCGTCCTACTGCGTCGTGTCCTGCGGTGGCGCTCCCCTCGACGTCATCAAGGCGTACGTCGAGGGCCAGCGCGCCCCCAACCGGCCCAAGGGCAGACCCAAGAGCAAGGCTTGACCTCTCCCTCCCGAAAGGGGATTGCGCCCCAAAAATGTTCGGCTCGGTAGGGGAGGGTTCCTGACGGGGTCGATAATCGAGCAGACAACCTTCGACGCCTCCGACACCCGCACGATGTTGCCCCGCTTCACGCCCGAAGCCCGCAAGGCGAATCAGCCGCTGGTGCCGACCATCTGTGTCGAAGCTCTGCTCGATACGCGCCGGACGACCTACTTTGGCGACGTACTCGGCGAGCTACCTATCCAGGTAGGTTGGTGCCTATGGTGCTGAGTATCAAAAGCGAGAAGGCTGACCGGTTGGCTCGTGATCTCGCCGAGTTGACGGGGGAGTCGATCACTGATGCCGTCGTGGCATCGCTGGAAGTCCGCCTCGAGCTCGAACGTAGCCGTCGCCGGCCGCCAAGCCTGAGCGTCAGGACGCGAGGCGGGTTTCGCGCCTCCTGCGGTGGTGGTCACCGCCCAGCGGATCCTCGACGGGGACCCGACAGTGATCCAGGTCGTGCCACTCACTTCGACGGTGCGGTCCTTCCGCTCCGAGGTACAGATCGAGCCGGATAGCGCCAATGGGCTCATCACCCGATCTGCTGCGCAGTGTCAGCACGTTCGTGCGCTGTCGACGGGCCGTGTCGGGGGTGTTCGAGGCAATGTGGGACCCATGACCCTGAGCCAGGTCCGCGAGGCGTTGGCCCTCATCTTCGATCTGCCCGCGTAAAGAGCGACTGGGGGAATCAAGGTGGAGGGCTTCCACGGAACCGTGGATTGTTGCCGTTGAGCACTATTACAGCAGTAAGGCGGCCAAGTCCCGCCATTCGGACGTGGGGATCTCACGGTCGGCTCGTAGCACCTGGATGCAGACGTGGTTGGCCCCCGCCTCGTGGTGCGCGTTGATCCGTGTGGTGATGGTCTCGATGTCACCCCAGGCGACGATGCCGTCGACGAGGCGGTCCGAGGCGGCCCTGGGGTCGGCCCAATCGCTGTCGTCGAAGCCCATGCGCCGCAGATTGGCGAGGTAGCCGGGCGCCCGGAGGTAGAAGCCGACCGCAGAGCGGGCGATGGCGCGTGCCGCAGCGGGATCGGTCTCCAGCACCACCATCTGCTCTGGGGCCAGCAGCGCATCCGGACCCATGATGCGGCGGGCTTCCCGGGTGTGCGACGCGTCGGTCAGGTACGGATGCGCCCCCGCCGTCGCCTCGGCGGACAGCGTGAGCATCTTCGGGCCCAACGCAGCGAGCACGCGACCTGGCTCGTCCTTCGGGCCGGCGGCGTTGTATATGGCGGAATCCATGGCCCGGAGGTAGTTCGCCATGTAGCTGAACGGCTTGCCGTAATCGTGGCCGCGGACCTTCTCCACGAGGACAGGGCTCGACACGCCAAGACCGAGCAGGAAGCGGTCGGGGAACGCTTCATGGAGGCTCAACTGGCATGCCTTCATCGTCATTGCATCGCGGGCGTAGATGTTGGCGATCCCGGTGGCAACGATCAGCTTGGTGGTCGCCCCCAACAGCAGCGACGCGGTGACGAAAGGGTCGCGGCCGGTCCCTTCGGGTAGCCACAGGGTCGAGAACCCCAGCGACTCCACGACTTGGGCTGACTCCCGCCCTTTGACCGATGGATGCGAATCCAACGTGTTCGTCCAGATCCCATAGCGCCCGATGTCCATGACCATCATTCACCCTACCGCGCGTGCGGCACGACCCTGAACGAGCCGAGAATGCAACGACAAACGGCATTTGCTTTGTTGAGGTCTGATTCAGCGGCCTGCGGTGTGGTCGGGTTAGTTACTCCACCTTCTCAGGAGCAAGTAGTTAGCCCGCGAGCCGGCGGAGGACTTCGGCGACGTCGGCAGCGAGGCTGCCTGAGTCGGTGTCGACAGTCAGCTTGGATCATGAAGCGGTCCAGGCGTTGGCCGACCCGAGCCATCCCAAGTACCGGCGGGTGCTCGCCATCATTGAGGCGTTCCCGACCAGGGCACGACGCGGTTCTGTTGGGGCGGGGGAGCTGATCATCCCGACCGGGGTACAGGTCGAAGCGGGCTCGGATCGCCGCAATCCGGCCACCGCGGCGTTGAACCGGCTTCGCGCCTACCGCCCGCCGTTGGACGGTGTGGCCGCGGATGGTGCTGTGGCGGTTGTTGCGGCGCCCGGCGGCCCACTCGTCGCCGACACGCACATCGCCGAGGTCCTGATCAGCCACCACGGTCCCCACACGGTCTTCACCAGCGACCCCGATGACCTGCGTCGGCTCATCGCTCACACCGGCGCACCGGCGCGTGTCGTCATCACCTGACATCGTCACCCTGACCGACAGACACCCCCCCCGGACCAGCACGGACGAGCTTCCGGTACCGTCCCGCTCGAGGAGCTGCTTGAGCGGGTGCCGCGGTGCGGCCGGGTCTCGAGGCGAGGCGCGACCGCTGCGTTTGCTACAACGGAACGGTGCTCATCGTCGTGTCCCCGGCCAAGGCGCTCGATTTCGACTCGCCGCTCGCCACCCGTAGCTACTCCATGCCCGAAATGCTCGATCGCACCGAGGAGCTGGTAGGTATCATGCGCCGTAGCTCGCCGGGGGATTTGTCGAAGCTGATGTCGATCTCGGCTTCGCTGGGCGAGCTCAACTTCGAGCGGTTCCAGGACTGGACGTTGCCGTTCACGCCCCACAACGCCCGGCCTGCTGTGCTGGCGTTCAACGGGGACACCTATCAAGGCCTCGCCGCTGCCCGCCAGTTCAGCACCCGTGATTTCACCCATGCCCAGAAGGTGCTACGCATCCTGTCGGGCCTGCACGGCGTGCTGCGCCCCCTGGACCTGATCCAGCCGTACCGGCTTGAGATGGGCTCGAGGGTGCACCATCCCGACGGTGGAGACCTGTACAGCTTCTGGGGGCCGACCGTCACCGACCGGCTCCGAGCCGACCTGGTGGTCAGCCCCGGAACGAAGGTGCTCGTCAACCTTGCCTCGAAGGAGTACTTCGGGGTCGTGCAGCCCGACCGGCTCGACGCCCGGGTGGTGTCGCCAGTTTTCCTTGATGCCAATGGCGACGGCGACTTGCGGATCGTGAGCTTCTTCGCCAAACGGGCACGGGGCGCAATGGCGGGATGGATCGTGCGCGAGCGGATCGACTCGGCAAAGGCCTTGGTCCGTTTCGACCTTGACGGGTACCGCTACGACCCAACCCGCTCCAGCCGCGACGAACCTGTCTTCACCCGCCGCACCACCACCTGAGTCCGAGCACGCCGCCGTGGGAGACCTCGGCGCACTAGTGGGGCGGTCGCTAAGGTCCGCCGGTGCCTGATCCGCTTCCCCTTCCGTCCCCGAGCCAGCCCATTCTCTATGGTGCGCCAGCGCCGGACGGCGAACTCCTGCCATGGAGTTGGGCCGATGATCGTCTCCGCCAGGCCCGCAACTACTGGGTCGTGTCGGTGCGGCCGTCCGGTCGCCCTCATAGCCGGCCGGTCTGGGGTGTCTGGCTCGACGACGGGTTCTGGTTCGTCACCGCATCACTGGCACAGGCCAACATCCTCACCAACCCCGCCGTCAGCCTGCACCTGGAGGACGGGACGTCCTCAGTCATTATCGAAGGAAGGATCGAGCGGGCCGCCGCAGCCGCGGACGTGCAGCGCCTGGCCGACGCCTACAATCCCAAGTACGGCTGGACCCTCCGACCAGAAGGCGAGGACGGGCAGGTCGCCGACGCCAACGAGCCACTCGGCCCGGCCTTGCGGGTGGTGCCCGAAGTCGTCTTCGGCTGGGAACCGTCCATGGCGAAGCCCACCCGCTGGCGTTTCTGAGCGGCCAGGAACGACATCAATGGTGTTTCGGGGCCGGTCGGTGCGCTCTGACACGTTCGATCGAGTCGAGGTTGAACTTGATGCCTTCCAGGTAGAACGGATGAGTCATCTCCATGGCTCGCACCGCGGTGGCGATGTTGGCTCGGGTCGGGTCTGGTACTGCATTGATGACCAGGGGCGCACGGTAAGGTTGACCTACGCGTCTCCCGGTTATCCGAAGGCCACGGAGTAGCTCATCGACGCCGACTTCCTCGAACTCCATATCCCCATCCCTGGTGGAGCGACAGAACCCTCCGCTTGGGTATCCCACCCCGCAAAACCCAACACAACTACTGGAATAATAAGCCCTAGGATCGAGGCTAGTGCGGCGCCTTCTGAATCTGAAACATTTGCTCGTTCGACCCCACCGTGGACGTGCCGGAGGCCACCCGGGCGGCGGTGCGTGGCGCCCTTG
>JANPEN010000629.1:0-5075 GCA_031422955.1 Acidimicrobiia bacterium | reverse complement strand
CACCAAGGGGACCGAGCAGGAAGTCGACTTTCTGGTCGGGGTCCTCGGCGTCGGTGCCGGCCCGTCCGACGCGGCGGAAAAGCCATCGGCGCGTGTGCTGGATGTGGGTTGTGGCCCCGGTCGGCACCTGGCCGCACTGCGCCGGCGCGGGCTGGACGCGGTGGGCGTCGACATCGCAGCCGCCTTTGTGGCCCTGGCCGGACCCACCGCGGTGCGGGGCGACGCCCGGTGTTTACCGGTGCGAAGTAGCGCCTTCGACGCGGTCATCTCGTTGTGCCAGGGCGGTTTCGGCTTGCCCGAGCCCGGGCGGGCCTTGCTCGATGACACCGCCGTGCTGGCCGAGATGGCCCGGGTGCTCAAACCAGGCGGTCGGGTGGCGCTGAGCGCCTTTTCCGCCTATTTCCAGGTTCGTCACCTCAACCATGAAACCGGCGGAGTCGCCAGCTTCGACGCCGACACGGGGGTGAACCACGAGCACACCGAGATCCGCTCCGAAGCCGGCGAGGTGGCCAGCACCGAGTTGTGGACGGCCTGTTACACCCCTCGGGAGCTTCGCTTACTGGCCGGTGCGGTCGGCCTCGAGGTCGACGCGGTGTGGTCGGTCACCCCAGGGGACTACCGAGCCCAGGCGCCGGGGACGGACTCCGAGGAGTTTCTGCTGTTGGCCCACCGGCCTGGTTGAGCGGCCGCTGAGCCAATTGAGTGCTGCCGGACCCGCTTCGGCGCTCGGGTGGGCCGGGCGCTGCTAGCCTGACCGTTGCGTCGAGTTTTGGCGCACCACCGCCCCATTCCCTCAGAAGAAGCCAAGTTCAACGTGACCGAACAGACCATCGACCGGCCCCTTCCGGCCAATCCAACCGCCGGCGGTCCTGCCGGTATGGGTACTTTCGACGAGAACGGTGAGTACCAACCCCGCCAGGTGACCGAAAACGACCTGGTCGGCATGTCCATGGAGGACGCATACGCCTCCTCCATGGTCGAAGTGGAGGACGGCCAGATCGTCCAAGGCACCGTTGTCAAAGTCGATCGGGACGAGGTTCTGCTCGACATCGGCTACAAATCCGAAGGCGTCATCCCTAGCCGCGAATTGTCTATTCGCAACGACGTCAACCCCTCCGAGGTGGTGAGCCTCGGTGAGCATGTCGAAGCGCTGGTGCTCCAGCGCGAAGACAAAGACGGCCGCCTGATCCTGTCCAAGAAGCGAGCCCAGTACGAGCGGGCTTGGGGCAAGATCGAATCGATCAAAGAGAACGACGGCTACGTCGCCGGCCCGGTCATTGAGGTCGTCAAAGGCGGGCTCATCATCGACATCGGGTTGCGGGGCTTCCTGCCCGCTTCGCTGGTCGAGCTGCGCCGGGTCCGTGATCTGGCCCCCTACGTGGGTCAGACCCTCGAGGCCAAGATCATCGAGCTGGACAAGAACCGCAACAACGTCGTGTTGTCCCGTCGGCTCTATTTGGAGGAAACCCAAAAAGAGCAGCGCGAGGAGTTCTTGGCCAACCTCAAGCCGGGCGAAGTCCGGCGAGGCAAGGTTTCCTCCGTCGTCAATTTCGGCGCTTTCGTCGATCTCGGCGGCATGGACGGGCTCATCCACGTGTCGGAGCTGTCCTGGAAGCACGTCGACCATCCCTCTCAGGTGGTGGCGGTGGGCGACGAGGTCGAGGTGCAAGTGCTCGAGGTCGATCTCGATCGCGATCGCATCAGCCTGTCTCTCAAGGCCACCCAGCAGGATCCCTGGCAGGAGTTCGCCTCCAACCACCGGGTCGGCGAATTGGTCTACGGTCGAGTCACCAAGCTGGTCCCCTTCGGAGCCTTCGTCCAGGTGGGCGACGGTATCGAGGGTCTGGTCCACATCTCGGAGATGTCCGCCCACCACGTCGATCTGCCCGAGCAGGTCGTCACCCCGGCCGAGGAGTTGTGGGTCAAGATCATCGATCTCGATCTGCAACGCCGTCGCATCAGCCTCTCCATCAAACAGGCGGCTGAGGGCGGTGTCGTAGCGGCCGAGTACCAAGAGGCGTTCGGCGCCCACATGTACGACGATCAGGGCAACTACATCGGCCCCTCCTACGCCGAAGGGGAGTACTCCTCCGAAGGCCAGGAGGCCTGGGAGGAATACTTCGCCCAGAGCGGGGAGACCCCACCCGAAGGTGAGCCCGGCGCCGACGAGGTGGCCGATGGCGGCGAGGTGGCCGAAGGCGGCGAGGGCGATGAGCTCAGCGCCGAGGCAGCCGACCTAGTTGAGGACACCGAGCCGGTCGGCAGCGACGTCACCGAAGCGGTCCCAGAACAGGCCTGAGCCGGCCAGCGCCGGTGTGTTGCTCCGGCTATGCCGGGGAACTCCAGCAAAAACGAATCGGGGTGCCGGGCTCATCGAGCTCGGCACCCCGGCGTTTTGGCCGTCGTGGTCCGCCGCAGGCGTCACCCGCCGCGGTGGTTCACAGGCGGGGGCGGGTGCGCCGTTCGAGCTTGATAATGCCCATGCGCACGGCCAGCAACACGGCCTCGGTGCGATCGCGCACGTTGAGCTTCTGGTAGATCGAGGTGAGGTGGTTCTTCACCGTCTTCTGGGAGATGGTGAGGGTCCGGGCCACCTCAACGGTGGATTTGCCGTTGGCGAAGAGCTGCAGCACTTCTTGCTCTCGCTTGGTCAAGATGGGATCGCCGGGCTGGTTGGACTGGAAGTAGTTGTCCAGTTGCCCGACCCGATTGGAGTAATGGGTGGACTTTTCGGGCTTACCCAACATTGTCTCGCCCCGAGCCAGGGCCCGCACCGCGTCGGAGATCTCCTTGGTGGAGGCGCTCTTGACTACATAGGCCAGCGCCCCCGCGTCGCGGGCGGCCTTGCGCATGTTGTCGTCGTCGTGGGCGGTGAGGACCATCACCTTGGCCTGAGGGCGAGCCCGGACAATTCGGCGAATGGCTTCCAGTCCGTCGAGGTCGGGGAGCCCGATGTCCATGACGACGACGTCGGGGCGGTGTTCAAGGGTGAGGCTCACCGCAGACTTCCCGTCCTCCGCCTCGGCCACGACATTAAATCCCTGATCGAGCAAGCTGGCCTTGAGGCCCTCTCGAATCAGCGGATGATCATCGGCCAGCAGCAGTCGCAGTGCCATCCTTCGCCTCCTTGGCGTTGCTTGGGGGGCGAAGCGCCCGGCTTCGCCTAACAGGGGTTCCGTCGGCTGACGGCCCTGTGCGGACAGGCCGATCTACGGCGCAACCAAGTGGGTCCTTGAGCCCAGGACCAGGACTGGGCCCAGGTTCGCCCCATTTGGGGAGCGCAAACGGCCTGCGCGGCACCCTCGGATGGGGAAAGGGTGGGTTTCAGACCCGCCGTGGTCGCAGGAGCCGGCTGCGGCTTGGTTCGCGTTGAGCCAGCAGGGCCAAGACCAGGTACAGGGCGAAGGCGAACAAGGCCAGGCCCACGTCCAGTCCTGGGCTGCGATAACGCAGCTCCAGGCGGTGGGTACCCTCGGTCACCTCGACGGCCAGGAACAGCGGCCCGGCATGCTGCACCGCCACCTTGCGTCCATCCAGCGTGGCCGACCAGCCAGGGTCCCACTGCTCGGCCACCACCAGGCGGCCCGGTCCCGCCGCCTCGATCCGGACCCGCAGCCGACCGGGATGGACCCGCTGGATTTCCAGCGAATCGACGTCGATTCGGTGCGAGGGGTCCATCGGCGCAGCCCACCAGGTCTCCCCCCCGAAGGCGGGGTTCTCGTAGACGGCCAGGTCGGCCTCACTGAGCACTGGTCCAAGCCAGCCCGGGGCCGCTACGGCGGGGTCCACCGCCTCGGTGTCAATCAACAGCCAGCGCACCGCCAACGCCGCCAACGCATCGGGCTCCAGGGGCAGGGCCAGCTGATTGCGGATGGGAGCGTCGGGCAGCACCGTGGCCTTCGCCAGCGGCTGCCACGTTTCCACCCAGGCGGCGGTGACCTGGATGCCGCCGTCGTAGCCGTCAACGGTACGGATGCCGACCGTCACGTTGGTGTTGGGTCGCAGAGAACGGGCCACGTAGCCGTTGTCATCAACCCGGTCAGGGGTGAGGGCGAAGGTGCGTTCGGGCTGTTGGGCCAGCCAGTCCAGCACCACTGAACCCACCGCGGTATAGGGCTGGGGCGCCCGGCTGGCTCTGGCTGCGCTGTGGCGGTTGGCCAAGCCCAACTCGATGGTGGTGGCCAGCAGCACCACTACCAGCATTGGCGCTATCGCCTTGGCGCCGGCCAGGCATACTCCCACCCCGACCAGGGCCAACGCCGCCCACAGCAACAACGTGGCGGCGGGGGGATTGTCGAAAGGCAACACCACGATGGCCACCCCAGCGACGAGGACCACGCCCACCAGCGCCCGCCGCCAGGTCACCGGCAGGACCCCGCGGCGCAGCCCGTCCACCCCAATTCCGGCGAGCACGGCGGCGGCTAGCACGCCGGCCAGCGTCCAACGAGCGGGTACTCGGGCTTGGCTGAAACCGGGGATCAACCGGAAGGCGACCCGGTAGACCACCAGCCGCGGCCCTATACCCAGGACCAGGGACCCGAACAGCAAACCGGCCAGGGCGCCCGCCGTCCAGCGTCGCCGTTCCCGCCACAACACGGCCATGCCGCAGAGCGACAACACGGTGGCGATCACCCCGACGAAGGTGAGGTTCTCGTACCCGGCCGAGGTGACCGAGTGAACCTCGGCCAAAGGGTCACCCAACCAGGTGCCGGCCAACCGGCGGATCTGCACCGAGTAACCGGGGTTGGCCAGGGTGTTGGCGTCGCGTCCCTGGGTGTTGGCGGAACGCGAGGCCAAGGCGGCCGCCGTGAGCAGCTGGGGCGCGGCCAAGGCCACCCCCAGACCGGCGGCCGCCGCCACCGCGGCGATGCGGGCCGGGCGGCGCTGGTCCAGAGCCCGCCCGACGCTCCACACCGCGCACACCACGATGAGCAGATACACCAACTGGGCGTGGCCGGCAGTGAGCGTGAGCCCACTGACCACCGCGGCGGCCGCAATGGCCCTCCCGCGGTGGACCCCGTCGGCTCGGATGACCGCATCAATGGTGCCGAGCAACCACGGCGCCCAGGCCAGCA
>JANPEN010000628.1:0-13024 GCA_031422955.1 Acidimicrobiia bacterium | reverse complement strand
CGTCGGCTTCTTGCTGCTTCATCGGGTAGCTCGCCTGGAGATGAGCTCGGGGTGGGTGGGGGGCGACGGTCAGCGCGGCGCCAGGTCCCAGCTCACCATGGGCGCCGCCATCGCGGTGGTTGCCCTGGTGGCAGTGGCCGTGGTCGGCCCACTGCTGCCAGGGGCCAAGGCCGACCCAGTGTTCGACGTCAAAGACATCGGCAACAGCGGGGACACCCGCATCACCGTCTCGCCCCTGGTCGACATCAAACAACGCCTGGTCGACCAACGCGAGACCGAGGTTTTTACCGTCCGTAGCCCCGTGCACGCGTATTGGCGTCTCACCGCCCTGGACGAGTTCGACGGGCGCACCTGGCGTTCCTCCAAGCGTTTCGAGAAGGTCGACGGGGAGTTGCCCCGCGCCAGCACCCTCAACGGATCGTTCCAGTCGGTGCGCCAGGAGTTCACCATCTCCAACCTGGCCCAGATCTGGCTGCCGGCGGCCTACGAAGCCCAAACCGTTACCCAGTTCGATCGGGCGGTGCGCTGGGAACCCTCAACCTCCACCCTCATCGTGGACGACGAAACCTCCGACTCGATGACCTACACCGTGCAGTCGGCCCTGCCGGTCTACAGCGCCGAACAGCTGCGAAGGGCTCGCGGGGTGGTGCCACCTGCCATCACGGAGGACTTCCTCACCCTGCCCCGCCGCTTCCCCGACGAGGTCCGCCAGCTGGCGGAGCAGATTACCGCCAACGCCACCACCGGCTATGACCAGGCCATGGCCCTCCAGGAGTATTTCCGCACGAACTACACCTATTCCACCGAGGTCACCGGGGGACAAGACATCGACGCCATTGAGGACTTCCTGTTCTCCGAGGTCAAGGCCGGCTATTGCGAGCAGTTCGCCGGCTCCTTCGCGGCCATGGCCCGTAGCATCGGCCTGCCCGCCCGGGTGGCGGTCGGTTTCACGCTGGGTGACCCCGAGCCCGACGACCCCGAGCTCTACGTGGTCAAAGGCCGCCACTCCCACGCCTGGCCCGAGGTCTACCTGGCTGGCGTCGGGTGGGTGCTGTTCGAACCCACCCCCGGGCGCGGCTCGCCCAACTCCCCCTACACCAACACCAGCGAGCAGCAGGACAGCGACATCGCCCCCCAAGGGGTGACTACCACTACCGCGCCAACCACCACGGCGGACCCCTCCACCTCGATCACCTTCGATGAGCTGGGGGCGGGCGCTTCTGCTTCCCAGTCCAACCCCGACATCAACAGCGCCGAGCCCTCCGACCCGGGGCCGGTGGATAGCACCGGCGCCAAGCTCGTGGTGGCCGTGCTGGCGTTGGTGGCGCTGTATGTGGCCGGCGTCCCCACCGCGCGCCGGCTGCGTCGGTCACGCCGAAGGCGCCGGGCTCGAGCCGCCAACGCCAGAGTCGGCGTGGCCTGGAGGGAAGCAACCGAGGCGCTTGGCATCCTCGGGATGAAGGCCACCGCCAGTGAGACCCCTGCCGAGTTCGCCCACCGGGCGGACCGTCGCAGCCGGGCCGGCACGCAGGTCCAAGAGCTAGCCTCGCTAACCACCGCCGCCCGTTACGCCCCCGACGCGTCGGTGCCCCGCGATGTCGAACGAGCCGTGCAGTTGGCCGACGGAGTCGAGCGGGCCGTGCGGGACCAGACCACCGCCGGTGAACGGTTCTGGGAGGAACTCGACCCTCGTCCAACGCTGAGGCGAGGCTGGAGCTGGTTGCTTCGAGGAGCTCACACCGACAGTGAGACCGATGAAGACCACCCGACCCTGCTGGGCCCCGGGCGCTCGAGCTGACTCAACCTGGCCGGCTCACCCGGCTCACCGGCTCACTCCTCGGTGTTGCGTTGAAAGCGTTCCCGCATCCGTTGACCCGTGTTGCCGAGCATGCCCCGCACGCCGCCTTCGGAGCTGGCCGCCCCGGTGAGCTGCTGCCAACCGGCCCGACCCATCTTGCGGGCGTTGCGCTCCACGGTCAGCGCGCACAACAGCATCAGCACGAAGCCCAGAAAGGCGATGGCCCAGTGAGCGGAAAGCGACGCGACCATCAGCACCATGCCGCCCACGAAGCCGACCAGGGCCCACTTGATGTTGCGAAACGCGTGCGTGTACAACGTGGTTGAGCCGACCTCGCGAGCCAAGGCGGGGTCGCTCTCATAGAGCCGCGCCTCGATCTCCTGGAGAATCCGCTGCTCATGCTCTGATAGCGGCACCCCAACTCCCCTCGCGCCCGACGAGCGCTTGCCCGTTGCCCTCACGCACCCGGAGATTCGGATGCGCATTCGTTCGCCGCTTACTCTACCGGGGCCGCTGGCCCTCGGGTACCTCGGATGGGGTTTGAGGGCCGACCGGCGTAGCCCGCCACGTCGTCAGATCCTGGCGATTCGGCCGCAGTAGGCATGTCGGAGGGTCCCCAAGCCTGCTGACCGCGTTCGAACACCCGGATTCGACCACCTCGGGACAGGCTGGCCGGGCCGATCGCCCCTGCCCCGAATCGACGTCGAATCGCCTCGACGGTGTCGTTCGCGTCCAACCAGGCGCCGGGCTGCCCGAGATGGGTCGACCCATCGGCCGCGCCGTCATGCAGGGCGCCCTGAGCGGCACGGTCGGCGGGTCCGTCCAGGTCGAAGCTGAGCTGGCGTTGGGCTGGGGCGGCCAGACCGCTGACGCTGACCCCGATCAGACGCACACCAGGGGTCGTGTCGACCTTGTCGAGCAGGCGTTGGGCGGCGCGGCCGATGTCGAGACCGGCGTCGACGGCCTCGGGCAACGTGCGGGATCGGCTCAGCGTGGTGAAGTCGCCGTAGCGGACCTTGAGGGTGACGGTGTGGCCGGCCACGCCGGTGGCCCGCAACCGCCGGGCCACCGCCTCGCTCAGGCGCAACAACTCAACGTCGAGCTCCTCACGCTCAAATCGGTCCACCGGGAAGGTCTCCTCGTGCCCGACGGACTTGACCTCCCGGTCGGGCTCGACCCGGCGGGGGTCACGGTTGTGGGCCAACTCGTGCAGATGACGCCCTGAGGCGTCTCCCACCGCAGCGATGACCGGCCCCAACGGCAACCTGGCCAGGTCACCCACAGTGGCGACACCGATGCGCTCCAACCTGGCCAGGGTGGCCGGGCCCACCCCCCACAACGCCTTGACCGGCAGCGGGTGGAGAAACTCCAGCTCAGCGCCGGGCTCTACCACCCACACACCTCGACCGGGAACCGCCCCTTGCGGTGAAGGCGACGGCTTGGCCGCCTCCGAGGCCAACTTGGCCAGGAACTTCGTGCTGGCCACCCCCACCGAACAGGCCAGCTGTTCTTCGGTGGCGATGCGTTGGCGCAACCGGCCAGCGATCTCGAATGGGGAGCCCGAGCGCAGCTGGGCCCCCGTGACATCGAGAAAGGCTTCGTCCAAAGACAGCGGCTCGACCAGCGGGGTGACTTCGGCGAAGCGGGCCATAATGGCGGCGCTGGCCTCGGCGTAGGCGGCGTGATCGCCGGGCAGGAACAACGCCTCGGGGCACAGCCGTCGCGCTCGCACCGACGGCATAGCCGAGCGGACCCCATAGGCCCTGGCCTCGTAGCTGGCGGCGGCCACCACCCCTCGTCGGCCGCTGCCACCCACCACAACCGGCCGCCCCCGGAGCGCCGGGTCCCTGCGCACCTCGACGGCCACGAAAAAGGCGTCCATATCCACGTGCAGGATCGCCTGCGGCCAGCGGGTCGGGTGGCTGGTGGCGCTGCGGTCGCGGGCTGCGCCGCTGTTCATAGGCGCACGACGGCGAGATCGGCCACCGCTGCGCCGTCGACCCGGTAGCCGAACGTGCGGGGCTGGGACCAGCGGTGCACGCTCCATTCGACCAGCGGCTCATGTACCCATTGGGGCGCCCCCAGGAGGCGGGCGGCGCAATCCGGCCAGGCCACGAACCCGGCGTCCACCACGATGCCGTCGGGGTCTTCCAGGCGCAGCTCGCCCTCGTAGGCCACGGCCAGGTGGGCCTCCACTCGCAGGTGCCACCCCAATCCTTCAGCCACCGCCTCGACCTCATAGACCGGCCCCTGCCAGCTACTCACCACCAGGCCGGTTTCCTCGGCCACTTCCCGGGTGAGGCCTTCGAGGACGCTTTCGCCCTCGTCGATCACCCCGCCCGGCGTGCTCCAGTCGATCTGGCCGTTGCGGCGCCGATTTGCCACCAGCAACAGCCCCTCCGGACCGACCACCAATGCTCCCCCAACGGTCCAACGACGCATCCGCCCACGCTAATGCCCGGCCACGCCCGCGGGGCCCGGCACCATGGCAGGCTGGCGGTCATGACCGAACCGGCGGCGACCAACAACCCCACCCCAACCAGCCCGCTGCCCGCCAACGCCGTGGCAGTGGCCAGGGCCGCGGCCGAATTGGGCCTCGACATCGAGGTGGTCAGCTATCCCAGGGGGACCCGCACCGCCGTGGAGGCCGCCGCCGCCATCGGCAGCGATGTGGCCCAGATCGTCAAATCGCTGATCTTCCTGGTGGACGATGCGTTGACCTTGGCGTTGGTGTCGGGCGCCAATCAGCTCGACGAGAAGAAGCTGGCCGCCGCGGCCGGAGGCAGGCGCATCGCCCGGGCCAACGCCGACCAGGTCAGGGAGGGGACCGGCTTTCCCATCGGCGGGGTCCCACCTTTTGGTCACCGCCAGACGTTGACAGTCTTCATCGATCCCGATCTGCTGATGTTCGCAGAGGTGTGGGCCGCCGCCGGCACCCCCCACACGGTGTTCGGGGTGTCCCCGCAGGCGCTGTTGCAGGCCACGGGGGCCCAACCAGTCGCCCTCAAGCGGGGCTGAGCTCGGCTCAGCTCAGGATTCGACTCAGCGTGGCATTCGGTTCAGCGTGGCATTCGGTTCAGCGGGCGCGGAGTTAGGCCGAGCGGGCGGCGTAGGCGCCGGCGGTAGGGCTATCTCTGCGAGCCAGGGCGATGATATCGGCCCCGGCGAAGTCGGCCACCACGCCAATTTCGCCGTCAGGGTTCTCGCCGTTGCTGTCCAACACGAGCAGGCCCTCGCCGGTGAGGGCGACCAAAATGCCGGCCTCGGGCACCACCGTCCGACGGCTGAGGCGGCGCACACGGCGCCCGACCCGGTCCCGCGGGTTGGTCATGAGCACCGCCAGGCGGGCTTCGACCTCCTCCGGCTCGATCCACAGCGTGTCGGTCAAAACGGCCAGGTCGTCCTGGCGTAGCGGGGTGGGCGAACCGGCCGGCTCGCCGCGAAGGGCCAGGATCAGGCCGAGATAGCGGGTGAGGATGTCATCGACGCTGTCGCCGGGGCCGAGCACCCTGCGCTGAGACCCACTGGCCACAAAGCCTTCGTCGAGGTCTACGACTAGACGAGTGCGACGGGGTTGGACATCCGCCTCGGCGTGCACACCGTAGACCGCGCTGAGCAGGGCCAGATCGTCGTCGGTGAGTAAGCGCCGCCCGGCTTCGATGTCGGCCAGTTGGGCGGTGTCGAAGCGGCCCCGGGTCCTGGCCACCAGCACCTCCAGGCTGGCCCCCAGCCCCCAGCGATGTTCCGCCAGCAGGCGCCCGAACCGCCCCGGGGGCACCAGCGAGAGGGTGTCGAGCTCCGTCACCGTGATCACCCCCCGATCATCGGACACCCGCCCGGTCCGCTTGAGCACCTGCATAGGTCGATAGCCCTGGCCCGGCTTGGCCCGGCCAGGTCCCGAGGGCTTCAATGGCCAGACATGGATCGGCCCTCCTCCCCTGGCTCGGCGCTGCCACCGCTCGTGGCGCGCATCCTCGCCTTCACCGCAGTGATCATCGGGGGTCTGTGCGGCGGGCTCATCGGCTACGGGGTCGTCGACTTGTCCTGCAACGGCAGCTGTGATCTGACCGCGGCCGGGGTAGGGCTGGGCGGCGCGGTGGTAGGCGCTGCGGGGGTGGCCGTGGTGGCCGTACTCACCCTGAGGGCCATGGGCGAATGGAAAGCCGGAGGTGCCAAACGTTGAACGCTTCCACAGGCACCGGTGAGGCGACGCCCGAGGAGTTGTTAGCCCTGGCCACGGCAGTGGCCACCGAGGCGGCCGAGCTACTGGCGGACTCGGTCGATCGCGTCGACCTGCGCATCGAGCGAAAATCCAGCGCCACCGACCTGGTCACCGAGATCGACCACGCCGCCGAGGCCCTCATCATCCGACGCCTACTGCAGGCCCGACCTGACGACGGGATCTTGGGTGAGGAGGGCGGGGGCCGGCCGAGCCGCTCCGGAGTGCGTTGGGTAATCGACCCCATCGATGGCACCACCAATTTCGTGTATCGCCTACCCGGCTACGCCGTTTCCATCGCTGCGGAGTACAACGGCACCACGGTGGCCGGGGTCGTGGTAGTGCCCGGCCTGGGGGAGCGCTACGAGGCCAGCTTGGGTGGCGGGGCGCTCCGCAATGGCGTCCCCATCGCGGTATCGAGCGCCACCGAGCTCAGCTCGGCCCTGGTCGCCACCGGTTTCTCCTATCAGGCCAGCCGTCGAGGCCACCAGGGTCAGATAGTGGCGGCCCTGCTCCCCTCTATCCGCGACATCCGTCGGATGGGGGCTGCCTCCGTCGACCTGTGCGCCGTGGCCTGCGGGAGGGTCGACGCCTACTTCGAGGCAGAGCTGCGGGCATGGGATCACGGGGCGGGTGGCCTGATCGCCTGCGAGGCGGGGGCGGTGGTGTCCGATCTTTGGGGCGGACCGGCCTCTTCGGCCTACCTGGTGGCCGCCCCCCCCGCCCTGCACCGGCCCCTGCGCGAACTCCTCATAGCCTGCGGCGCCGCCGACCCGCTGGGCTAAAGGACCCTCCTCGCGGTGTCCGATTGGAGGCCTGGCCGTCGAATGCCACCGCGGCACGGCCCCGGTGAGGCACGATAGGCGGGTGGGAACACGCATTCTGACCGTCGAAGACGACGAACGCATCCGGGCTTCGGTGAAATTGGCCCTCGAGGGTGAGGGCTGGATCGTCGAAGAGTCCGAGAACGGCGAGATGGCCATGGAGGTGTTCAACCGCGCCCCGACCGACGTCGTGCTCATCGACATCATGTTGCCGGGGGTCGACGGCTTCGAGGTCTGTCGTTCCATCCGCAAGGTGTCTGACGTGCCCATCATCATGGTCACCGCCCGAGACGACACCCACGACATCGTGGCCGGTCTGGAGGCCGGTGCCGACGACTACCTGACCAAGCCTTTCGCCCCCAAGGAGCTGTCGGCCCGGATCCGGGCGTTGCTGCGCCGCTCCCGGGCGGTAGAGCCAGCCATGTCCCATATGCGGTTCGGGGACCTCGAGATCCACCAGGACGAGGGCATGGTCAACGTGGCCGGTGAGGAGGTACACCTCACGCGCACCGAGTTCAAGCTGCTCTGCGAGCTGGCCAACAACCCCGGCAGGGTGTTCAGCCGGGAGGTGCTGTTGGAGCGGGTGTGGGGCTACGGCTATTTCGGTGACGGGCGTCTGGTTGATGTTCACATTCGCCGGCTGCGGACCAAGGTGGAACACGACGCGGCCAATCCGCGCCACGTTGTGACCGTGCGAGGATTGGGTTACAAGCTTCAGACTTGAGCCTGTCTTCTGACGCAAACCGCGCTGGAGCCGACAGAATGGTGCCGAGACGGCGGAGCCTGGAGGGGATCGGAACCCCGTCGCTTCCCCCTCCCCTCACCGCACCGCTCAGCCGGCAGGACACCAACCTTGGTCAAGCAACGTCGACGCATAGGGCTGCGCACCCGTGTCGTCGCGTCCTTCGCCATGTTGTCTGCGCTTTTGTCACTGTTCCTGAGCGGGGCGACCTACTTCTTGATAGAGGCCAGCACGCTGGAGCGGCGAGAGGCGGTAGCCAAGAGCCTGGCCTTCTCCAATGCCCGGCTGGTCCGTGAGCAGCTGTTGACCGAGCTAGAGCTGGACCCCGACGGGTTCGACCAGTTCGACAACGTGCTGCAGCGCCGACCGATCGACGGCACCGTGGTGCTGACCTATCGGGGACGCACCACCGTGTCGGCCTCAGCCTTTGCCCAGGCCAACTTCGATCCCGAGGCCGATATCCCCGAAACCCTGGCCGAGGTGGTGCGCAGCCACCGCACGGTCATGCAACGCACCCGCCTGCACGGCCAGCCGGTGCTCTTTATCGGGGTACCCATCCGCCTTTCCACCGCCGAACCCGCCGAGCAAGCCGCCGCCGACGCGGCCGAGGAGGCCGAGTCGGGAGGGATCAGCGGCTCGCTGCCCGTCACCACCATGGCCGCGGTGGGAACTACCGAGCCGGCCAACCCGGTGGATACAACCGGAGACTGGGCGGAGTATTACGAGGTGTCCAGCCTCGCCGACATCGAGGACACCTTCGACACACTGGTCATCGCCCTGATCGCCGCCGACGTCTTGACGACGATGGCTGGGGCGCTAGTGGGGCGTTGGGTGTCAAAGCGGGTGCTGGCTCCCCTCAGCGACGTGAACGCGGCGGTCCAGGCGTTGGCCAACATGTCCTTCGACACCAAGCTGCCCGCCACCCGCGACCCGGACCTGGCCCCGCTGGTCACCACCTTCAATCACACCGTCACCGCCCTGCAGGAACGCATAGATCGGGACGGGCGTTTCGCCTCCGACGTGAGCCACGAGCTGCGCTCACCCCTCACCACTCTGACTGCCTCGGTGGCAGTGCTGGAACAACACCATGCCGACCTACCCGAACCGGCCCAGCGGGCAGTGGCCTTGCTGTCCGAGGAGTTCCAGCGCTTCCATCAGCTGGTAGGGGACCTGCTGGAAATCTCCCGTTTCGACGCAGGGGCCCAACGCCTTGATCGCAGCCCCCTGGTTATCGGCGAGTTCGTCCGCCAGGCGGCCACCATGACCTGCGCGGCGGACGTGCCGGTCACCATCGATCCCGACCTAGAGGAGGCGGTGATCATGGCCGACAAGCGCCGCTTGGTGCAGGTGCTGTCGAACTTGGCCGTCAACGCGCAGAAGTACGCCGACGGGGTGAGCGAAATCACCGTTACCAGGGCAAGGGGGGGCATCGAGATCGGGGTCATCGACTCCGGGCCGGGGGTGCCCCTCGAAGACAGGGTCCGGGTGTTCGATCGCTTCGCTCGGGGGGTGACCGCCGGGCGGCGGGGCAGTGACCAGGGCACCGGACTGGGTCTGGCCCTCGTGTCCGAACACGTGCGTCTCCACGGCGGAACGGTGCGAGTGGAGGATCGCCTCGACGGTTTGGCCGGCGCCCGCTTCACCGTGTTCCTGGTGGCCACCCCGGTGTCGATCTACGACTCCGAAGCAGACTTTGAGGCGGCCGGTTTCGGGGTGGACGTGTAATGCCTGCCCACCAGCGAACACGGGCAGGGCGGGCGGGCCTGGGGGCGCGAGCAGGCCTGGTGGGCCTGGCTGGGCTGGTCGGGCTGGCCGGCGGTTGCGGACTGCCCGACGAGGACTCGCCTCGGGTCATTGATCCCGAGACGGTGCCTTACGACCTGGCCGGTCCGGCCGAGCGCGATGCACCGACCCCCGAACCAGGCGAGACCACGTCTCAGATCGAGGTGTTTCTGGTCCTCGAGGTCGAAGGTGAGCTGCGCCTGGTCCGCAGCACCCGGGAGATCGCCGGTCCGGTCAACCTCGACACGGTGATGGGCAATCTCATGACTGGCGGGGTGACCCCCACCGAACGGGACGCGGGGCTCATGAACCTCGTCCCCGGCGCAGAGCTGCGCTCCATTGAACGCCGCGATAGCACCGCGCCGGGCGGCGTTCCCCCAGGAGCGACCACCGCCACCATTGACGTGTATGCCGAGTTCTTCGACCGGTTCCCCACCCAAAAGGCTCAGCTGCTGGCCATGGGTCAGCTGGTGTTAACGATGACCAACTACTCCCCCGCCGGCGACGCCGGTTCGCCGGTTGGCTTGGTTGCCTTCACCGTCGATGGGCGACCTAAGCACGTGCCCACCTATCGACCAGGCCAGTCCAGCCAGCTCTCCGACCAGCTGGTGGCCGAGGACTACCGGGAGCTGCTCGCCCTGCCCTCCCCCGACCAAACCGCCGCCACCGCCAGCCCGACCGGCTCTGGCGCGCCGACCAGTTCGGCCCCTTCGGACTGAGCTGACCGGAGCGGGTAAGGCGGGAACCTGGTCAGGCGAAGAACTGGCTGGCGTCCAGCCACAGGGCGGGGTCGACCACCTTGAGGTTGGCGATGGCCTCGCTCAAGGGAACCCGAATCATGGACCCTGCCCGCAGCGACACCATCTGGCCCCAGGCCTGGTCGTGCACCGCATCGATGGCGGCCAGGCCGAACCGGGTGGAGAGCACCCGGTCGAAGGCGGTGGGGGTGCCCCCACGCTGCACGTGACCGAGGGTGGTGACCCGCGTCTCGTACCCGGTACGGACCTCGATCTCGTTGGCGATGATGGCGCCAATACCTCCGAGGCGGATGTGGCCGTACTGGTCGTAAACCTTCTCGGGGATGTCGAGGGTGCCAGGGGCCGGCACCGCCCCTTCGGCCACCACCAGGATTGAGGCATAGCGGCCTCGCTCGTGGCGACGCACCAACGAGCGACACACCGCCACGATGTCGAAGGGCTCCTCAGGGATGAGGGTCATGGTCGCCCCAGCCGCCAGGCCGGCCCACGTGGCGATGTGGCCTACATGACGGCCCATGACCTCAACGACGATGACCCGGTCATGGCTCTCGGCGGTGGTGTGGAGGCGGTCGATGGCTTCCACGGCGATCTGTACGGCGGTGTCGAACCCGAAGGTCAACTCGGTACCGCCGATGTCGTTGTCGATGGTCTTGGGCACCCCCACGATAGGGAAACCGTCATTGACCAGCTCATTCGCGCAGGACAAGGTGCCCTCGCCCCCAACCGCGATGATGGCGTCGATCCCCAGCGTGTCCACCGTGCGCCGAACCGCCTCGACCCCGCCCGCCACCCCGTATGGCTGCACCCGTGAGGTACCCAACACGGTGCCACCCCGGGGCAGGGTGCCCCGCATGGACTCCACGTCCAAGGACACCGTCTCACCGTCGATAAGGCCCCGGTATCCGTCGAGGGAGCCGAGCAGGTCGTCACCGTAGTGTCGCTCGCCCTTGCGGACCACGGCCCGGATCACGGCGTTCAGGCCGGGGCAGTCCCCGCCCCCGGTGAGTATGCAGACCCGCATCGCCACCCAGCCTAGAGGGCGGATCTCGACTCGGTGGCGTGTCGGTCGGGCTGGTATCCGCTACGTTGCCAGCCCATGAACGGCGCCATCGTGGCTATCGACGCCGGCACCACCGGCGTGCGCAGCGTGGTGGTGAACGAGGCCGGCCAGCTGGTGGCCCAGGCCTACCGCGAGTTCCCCCAGTACTTTCCCCAGCCGGGCTGGGTCGAACACGACGCCGAGGAGATCTGGTCCGCCGCCACCGCCACCTTGGCCCAGGCGCTGGCCGACCTGCGGGTGACCCACCCTGCGCTGATCCCCGCCGCCGTTGGGATCACCAACCAGCGTGAGACCCTGGTGGCTTGGTCGCGCGCCACCGGGGTGCCCAAGGCCCCCGCCATGGTGTGGCAGGACCGGCGCAGCGCAAGCCTGTGCGAAGAGCTGGTCGCCGGTGGTCACGTCCCTCGCCTGCGGGCGGTGACGGGGCTGGTGGCCGACCCCTACTTCAGCGGCACCAAGCTGGCCTGGTGGCTGCGGCACGGGGTTCTCGACCCCTCCGACGCCGACCTGGCGGTGGGCACCATCGACAGCTGGCTGATCTGGAAGCTGACCGGTGGAGCCCGTTTCGTCACCGACACCACCAACGCCTCGCGCACCCTGCTCTTGGAGCTGACCACCCTGAGCTGGTCGCCCGAGATGGCCGATCTGCTCCGGGTCCCCCTCGGGGTGCTACCCGAGGTGGTGGCCTCGGCGGGCATCCTGGGCCGTTGCGCTCCGGGGTGCAGTCCCTTGCCGGCCGGCCTGCCCATCGCCGGGGTGGCCGGGGATCAACAGGCTTCCCTGTTCGGGCAGGCCTGTTTCGACGTCGGCATGACCAAGAACACCTACGGCACCGGCAGCTTCGTGCTCATGAACGTCGGCTCAAGTTGCCCGCCGGTGGTCGACGGCCTGCTCAGCACGGTGGCCTGGACGATCTCGAGCGGTCAGCACCCGGACGCCAGCCTGGCCGGGGCAACCACCACCTACGCCTACGAGGGGGCCATCTTCGTCACCGGAGCAGCCGTGCAATGGCTACGGGACGGCCTGGGCATCATCGCGGAGGCAGCCGAGGTCGGGCCGTTGGCCGCCTCCGTCCCCGACAGTGGTGGGGTGTTCATGGTTCCCGCTTTCGCTGGGCTGGGTTCGCCCTGGTGGGACCCCTACGCCAGGGGCACCATCATCGGGTTGACCCGGGGCAGCGGAAGGGCCGAGCTGGCCAGGGCCACCGTGGAAGCCATGGCCCTGCAAACCCGGGACGCGGTCGAGGCCATGGCCGCCGCCTGCGGCCAGCCCGTGCGCGCACTGCGGGTCGACGGTGGTGCCGCGGTCATGGACCTGCTGTTGCAGATCCAGGCCGACCAGCTCGGCGTCGTCGTGACTCGATCAACAGAAACGGAGACCACGGCGCGGGGAGCGGCTGGGCTGGCTGGGCTGGGGGCTGGGCTGTGGTCGAGCCTGACCGAGCTCGCCGGGCACTGGCAGGCGGAAGCGTCCTTCAGCCCCGCCCGGGACCGCCGCCCCGCTGATCGACTGTTCCGCTCGTGGCATCGGGCCCTCGAGCGTTCCCGGGCATGGGCCGAACCGGACCCGGAACCTGACCCGGAACCTGACCCGGCAAACTCGGAACCTGCTCCAGCAGCGGACGGCGAGAGGGCTGAGCCGAGGGATGAGCCAGGCGGGCCGAGCACTCGCTGAGGGTTGCCAGCGCGCCCAGCCAAGCATCGGCAATACGGGCCAGAGCAGCCACCTGGTGACGTTGTTTGGTGCTCACCTCGGTACCGTCGCGCCCAACGATGAGGGCCACCTTGGCCGCCGCTAGGGGCGCCCAGGCGATGTCTCGGGGACCGGCGGCGGCCGCCAGC
>JANPEN010000627.1:0-3286 GCA_031422955.1 Acidimicrobiia bacterium | reverse complement strand
TGGCCGATGCGCTCGAGGCGTTCCCCGATGCGGGTGCCCACCTCTTGGTCCGAAGCGTCGAAGCTGACCAGGAGCCTCTGCGGCCGCCGGGCCGGGATGGTCACACCCTCGCGGCTTTCTTTAACGAGCTGGTCCCCACTGAGCTGTTCGAGCAGCTCGGCGCGGTCCACCTCCGAAGGACTCAGGGGCGGTGACCCTTCTGCTGGGCTGCGCCCAGGCTCCACGTCGTCAAAGCCGGCGGCGACCTCGAGCTGGACCAGCAGCGCGCAGCGCCCCAGGGTGAGGGTGCTGCCGGCGGGCAACTCGGTGGAACCGGTGAGGCGACGGCCGTCGAGGAAGGTGCCGTTGGTCGAACCCAGGTCGGTGACGAAGGCCACGCCCGCCTCGAGGTCGATGCGGGCGTGGCGGGCGCTGACACTGGCCTCGTCGAGCACCACGTCGTTGTCCGCAGCCCGACCCACCAGCAAGTTGGTGGCGCGGAGGTGGTGGGTTCGGCCCTGGCCGCTGAGCACTGGACCGATGACCAACAGCCGCCAACCAGCCTCGGTGCCCGCTGTCGCGGGGTGGCCCGGAGCTGGGCCGCTCGAGGCCGGGTTGCGCGACGAGCTGGCACCTGGCATAGACTCCAGCGTATGCCGTCGCCCCTCGTCGACTCGATTCTCGTAAGCACCAGTTAGCGCGCACCCACCCCTCCGGTACGCGCACGACCTCCCCAACGGGAGGTCGTTTCGGTTTTCGACCTCCTTCCTTCCACGCAAGACAGCCCACGCAAACGAGCCCACGCAAACAGGAGCACGGATCATGGCAATCAACGGAGGACAGGCGCTGATCCGAGCGCTGGAGCGCGAAGGGGTCGAGGTGCTGTTCGGGCTGCCCGGTGGGGCCATCCTGCCGGTCTACGACCCGCTGATCGACAGCCCCATCCGCCACGTGCTGGTGCGCCACGAGCAGGGCGCCGGCCACATGGCCGAAGGCTTCGCCCACGCCACCGGCCGCCCCGGGGTGGCCATGGTCACCTCCGGTCCCGCCGCCACCAACATCGTCACCCCGCTGTGCGACGCCTACATGGACTCCGTGCCCATGGTCTGCATCACCGGGCAGGTAGGCACCGCTTCCATCGGCACCGACGCCTTCCAAGAATGCGACACGGTGGGCATCACCCGCTCGGTGACCAAACACAACGAGTTGGTCACCAACGCGGCGGACATTCCCATGGCCATTCGTCAGGCCTTCTACATCGCCACCACCGGGCGGCCGGGGCCGGTGCTGGTCGACATCCCCAAAGACATCGTGGACTCGGCCAACCCCAATTCGGTCATGGACTGGTACTGGCCCACCGATGCGGAGGTGGCGGACAGCCTGCCCGGCTACAAGCCAACCAAGAAGGGCCATCCCCTCAAGATCCGCGAAGCGGCCGAGTTGATCAACCGCTCGGTGCGCCCGGTGCTCTACGTCGGCGGCGGCATCCTCAAGGCTCGTGCCGCCGAGGCGCTGCTGGCCCTGGCCGAGCTGTGTGATTTGCCTGTGGTGACCACCCTCATGGCCCGAGGAGCCTTCCCCGACGACCATCCGCTGTGTTTGGGCATGCCCGGCATGCACGGCAACTACACCGCGGTGACCGCCATGCAGGAGGCCGATCTGCTCGTCGCCCTCGGCTCTCGTTTCGATGACAGGGTCACCGGCAAGCTCGATGGGTTCGCTCCCCACGCCAAGATCATCCACGTCGACATCGATCCGGCCGAGTTGGGCAAGGTGCGCCGGCCCGACGTGCCCATCGTGGGTGATTGTCGTTTGGTCATCGAAGATCTGATCAAGGCGCTGGTGGCTCTGGGCGGTGCCGATGCCCAACCCGACCGCACTGCCTGGAAACAGCAGCTGTCGGGCTGGCAGGAGAAGTTCCCCCTCACCTATGAGAACCTCGAGCCGGGGGAGGGTCATGTCAAACCCCAATACGTGTTGGAACGGCTGCGCAGCCTTTCGCCTTCGGACACCATCGTGGCGTCCGGCGTTGGTCAACACCAGATGTGGACCAGCCAGTACTGGAAGTTCAACCATCCCTACACCTGGATCAACTCCGGTGGGTTGGGCACCATGGGGTTCGCCATTCCTGCCGCCATCGGAGCCAAGGTAGGCAGACCAGACCGTACGGTCTGGGCCGTGGATGGCGACGGTTGTTTCCAGATGACCGCGCAGGAACTGGTTACCGCGTCCGTGGAACGCATCCCCATCAAGGTCGCCATCCTCAACAACGGCTATCTGGGTATGGTCCGTCAGTGGCAGGAGATGTTCTATGACGAGCGCTACTCCGAGGTGTACCTCTCGCCCGATCTGCCCGACTACGTGAAATGGTCCGAGGCCATGGGCTGTGCGGCCATGCGGGTGGAGTCCACCGACGAGGTCGACGCGGCGATCGACAAGGCCAACAGCATCAACGATCGGCCGGTGGTCATTGAGTTCCGCACCGACTCCCGGGAGAAGGTCTTCCCCATGGTGGCCGCCGGTCGGACCAACTCTGAAGTGATGGTGGATCCCAGCCAGCAGGCCGAGTTGGCCCGTATCCGGGCCCTGGGGCTGTGAGGAACGTGGCTGCCAACGTGTCGAGATCGAAACGAATGTCCAGCTACCACACCCTGGTCGTGCTGGTGGAGAACAAGCCCGGCGTGCTGGCCCGGGTGGCGGGGTTGTTCGCTCGCCGCGGATTCAACATTCACTCCCTGGCGGTGGCGCCCACCGAGAACGAGCGGTTCAGCCGCATCACCATCGTGGCGGACACCGAGAGCGCCCCGGTGGAGCAAATCGTCAAGCAGCTCTACAAGCTGATCCATGTGGTCAAGATCAACGAGCTGGCCCCTGAAGACGCCGTTGAGCAGGAATTGCTCATGGCCACGGTGAAATCACCCGCCGGGGTACGGGCCCAGGTGCTGGAGCTGGCCCAGATCTTCGGGGCCAAGGTATTGAACACGAGCACAGCGGAGATGATGGTGCGATTGGCTGGCTCTCCCCACAAGCTCGACGACTTCGAGGAGCTGTTGCGGCCCCTGGGGATAAGTGCCATCCAGCGCACCGGACGGGTGGCCCTGCCTCGGCTCGATCGAGCCGGGTCAACGCCGTTGCGGGCCATTGGCTGACGGATCCTACCTGGGTCCCCATACGAAAATCGTGGGCAACATCATCCACGGTGGTGAGGCGCGCACGCTCGATGCGCGTAAGCTTGGCTATTCGTCAGGCCGTCCGCCCGTGGTCTGATCCAAATATCCAAACCTCACGGGCGTCATGGGAGCAATTA
>JANPEN010000626.1:0-3393 GCA_031422955.1 Acidimicrobiia bacterium | reverse complement strand
CTCCTACGCCATGGGCCTCATGGCCCTGCGCACCCCGGCGTGGACTGAACGCTATGTGGCTATCCTCGATCAGCTCATCCAACGCCACACCCGCTGGTGGTCCGCAGCAGACTGGTTGACCCAGTTCGGTCACGATCCGGCCAGGGCCCACTACCCCGACGATTACCGACCGTTCATCCCCCGATCGTTGTGGGGCAACTACGACGTGCCCGGTTGGACGGCCAACGGGATCGAACCCTGGGGCGTGCAGCCCGACCCCATCGGTGCCGACGGCATGCTCTTCTACAAAGGGTTTTTCCTGGTTTTGTTGGGAATCCGCTCGATGATCGATCCCGCCGACCGCTGGAACCAACCCTTCGAGCTCATAGGTGACGGTGAAAGTTCCTTCACCTGGACCCACACCAAGATCGCCGAGCATCTGTGCCAACAGTGGCTGGCCGCCCCCGTCGGCTGCCATTGAGAAAACACGAAGATCTGGCCGTATTGACTGGCCGGAGCGGGCCTCGGTCTGAGGCTGCACGACAACCGACACGGCACCGACTTCCACGCCCAGGCCTTCCAGCCATGGTGGCAGTACGCCCGTGCCAACTATCTCGATCTGGCCGGCAGCACGGCACCGACTTCGACGACGTTCTACTACGACCCCCAACTCGACGTGCATCATCGTTTGCCGGTGCGTGCCGCCCTCACCACCGCCTTCTACGCGGCCCCCCAGGAGCCCGAAGATGCCCGACGCTTGTTTGAAGCGGCCTGCGCGTCGGCAGGGCTGGACCGCCAGCTCCAGCTGCCCTTGGCGCCGGGTCGGGGCGTGGCGTCCTCGCTGTTGTTGGCTCGCGAGTGGGGCCTCACCGAGCTCGAAGCTCGCCTCGCCGCCGCCATCGAGGCGTCCTACCAGCCCACGTGGGACCACGCCCTCGGTGAGTTCACCTGGGCCATGGGCTTGGACGAGACCCACCCCCGAGGCCAGTTCAACGCCTTTCTGGCCGCCGCCGAAGCCGGCGGACCCGGCCTGTGGACCCAACTGTCTGGCTCACGGCGGCCGACCTGCCCGCAGGTCGTGGACGTGGACTTTCCTACGGTGGCCTTGCGACGAGCCGAATGGGTGAAGGACAGCCTGCATCTGAAGTTGGCGCCCCGTCAGGCGGACCCCAAGGCGTGGACAACGTTCAGGATTATCGGAGTCGAGCCGCGCATGTGGTACCTCACCGGGATCGACGGTGCCACCATCGACGTCACCGCCCGGGAGGTCATCGTGCGGGTCCCCCTGGTGGAGGGCGAGCTCGAGTTCACCCCCGGCAGCTACTGACCGGTCATCAGCAGCGTCTGGTAGAGATCGGCATAAGCCGCCACCATGGTCGCTCGATCGAACCGTGCCACCGCGGCGCGCCGAATAGCGGAGCGATCGAGGTGGCCGACCGCCTCGGCCGCACCCACAGCCCCCGCAACGTCGGTGACGAGGTAACCGTCGCGGCCGGAGTCGATCAACTCCGCCATCGACCCCCGGTTGAAGGCAACCACCGGCGTACCACACGCCAGGGCTTCCACCACGCTGAAACCGAAGGGTTCCTCGAAGTCGATCAAATGCAAGAGGGCGTGAGCCGAACCAAGCACCGCCGCCCGGTTGGTCGCCGGCACCGAGCCAACGAAGCGGACCCTGTCCCCGTCGAGGTGGGGCTCGACCTCCTCATGGAAGTAGCGCTCGTCTTGCACGATGCCGGCGATCACCAGCCGGCGACCGGACCGCCGGGCCACCTCGATAGCCACCGCGGTGCCTTTGTCGGGGTGGATACGCCCGAAGAACAACAGATCCTCGCCCGGCTGAGGGTGTAACCCGAAGGCGTCCACGTCAATACCGTGATGAATGGTGGCGGCGTAGTGCAACCGGGGATGGCGGTCGGCGTCGCTGATGGCCACGTAGCTGGTGGTGGCATCGTAACGCTCGTACACCGGAAGGATCCGCGCCGAGGAGAACCCGTGGATGGTGGTCACCACCGGTGTTTCCACCAACCCGCTGTAGGTGAGGGGTAGGAAGTCGAACCCGTTGTGGATGATGTCGAACGCGGCGGCCCGTTCGAACACCGAAGCGATGTGGATGCATTCCGCCACCTTCGGCTCGATATCGGCGCGTTCGGACCAGCCGCCGGCCGCGGTGGCCACCAACTTGGCGGTAGTCAGCGAATCCTCCGTGGCGAACAGGGTGACGTCGTGGCCAAGGGCCACCAAACCGTCGGCCAGCAACGAGGCGAAAAGCTCCCACGGCCCGTAATGGCGTGGTGGTGTCCTCCATGCAATCGGGGCCAAAACTGCGATTCGCAGCAACGGGGCAGATGACGCAGGGCCGGAGGGAGACACCTACGACCCTACCCATCTCCGCGTCCCCATCCACATACCGTACAGTACGGTCCAGGGGTGGCCTCAGCGCATGCCGGGCCAGCGCGAGAAGTCCGTGTAGGTGTTGTCGTTGACGATCTTGGCGTCACGAATGGTCAACACCGCACAGAAACCCAACTCCCAATCCGCCCCCTGATCCGGATCCATCAACGTTCCCTCTGCCACCACCACATCGTTGAGGGCATGGGTCCGATCGACCCGCATAGTCCGCTGGGGGGCGGCGGCCAGCACCTTGCGTTCGAAACGAAGCAGCTTCGCGTGGTTCATGGCCGCCCCACTGAAGCGACAGTCGGGCGAGTAGAGCTCGTTGATCATCTGCTCGACGTCGGTGTTGAACAACTCCGCCCATCGGGCCACCAGGGCAATATTCGCTTCGGTTTCCATCTCGTTCTCCTCGGGTCGATCCAGCGCCGCTTGGCGGCCCAGCGTAGGTCGCCACCGCCACGAGCATGGCCCAATCGAGCGGACTACGTTGACAACGTGACCGACACCAGCACGAGCACCGCCAACACGAGTGATGCCCACACGAGTGATGCCCACAGGAGTGAAACCAACATTGACGGCACCTGCGCTCCGCGATTTTCCGCAGTCAAGGATGCCTTCGCCACCAACTTCGCCCTCGGCATCGACGTCGGCGCCTCCGTTGCCGTCGTGCACAGGGGCGAGCTGGTGGTCGACTTGTGGGGCGGTTTCGCCAATCCCGAGCGCACCAGGGCCTGGGAGCGTGACACCATCACCAACGTGTGGTCCTCCACCAAGACCATGACGTTCCTGGCCGCCCACGTACTGGCGGACCGGGGCCAGCTTGACCTGCACGCCCCCGTGGCCCGCTACTGGCCCGAGTTCGCCGAGAACGGCAAGGCCGGCGTGCTCGTGCGCCACCTCATGGCCCACACCGCGGGTTTGTCCGGTTGGGAGGAGCCCATGGCCGGGCCGGATCTCTACAACTGGGAGGAGACCTGTGCTCGTCTCGCCCGCCAGGCCCCGTGGTGGGAGCCGGGC
>JANPEN010000625.1:0-3176 GCA_031422955.1 Acidimicrobiia bacterium | reverse complement strand
CGGCCGGCTCCGAGCGCAGCGTCGAGCGGCCCGAGATCTGGGCGCTGGCCCGCCGGGCCGCCGGTCAAGCCATGGTCGTGTTGCGCAACGACGGGCTGCTGCCGCTGCAGACGCTCGATATCGGCCAGGTTGCCATCATTGGCCCCAACGCCAGCCCAGGTCAGATTATGGGCGGGGGCAGTTCGCAGGTGCGCCCGTACCGGATCAGCTCGCCGCTGGACGCCTTAGGGGACCGGTTCGGGCCGGAGGTGGTGGTGCGGTACGAGCCGGGCTGTCGCACCCACAGGTTGTGTCCGCGGCTGGACCCTACCGCCTTCGAGCTGTACGCCTACGACTCGCTGGAGCCCCAAGGCGATCCCGTGTGGATTGACCATACCGATGAGGTTGGTGGTTCCTTGGGTGGGGCAGAATGCTCCGCCGTGGATCCCCAGGCCTTTGCGGTCAGCTACCGCGGCACATTCGTGGCCGCTCACAGCGGCGAGCACCTGTTCGGGGTAACCGCCATCGGCCGGTCCCGGGTGCTGGTGGAAGGGGTGCTGATCGCCGACAATTGGAGCAATCCTCAACCCGGGCATACCTTTTACGCCAATGGTACGGCTGAGGTGCAGGGCTCGGTGTTCTTGCCCGCAGGACAAGCTGTGGCTATCCAGGTCGATTACCAACGTCGAGGCGGCCTTTTCCCCGCCGTGCGCCTCGGCGTGGAGCTCCCAGAACCCGACGATCTCTTTGATCGTGCAGTGGGGGCGGCTCGCGGCGCGGATCTGGTCATTCTGGTGGTGGGCAGCAACGAGGAATGGGAAGGCGAGGGGGCGGACCGGGTCGACTTCTCCCTGCCTGGCGCGCAGAATCAGTTAATCGACTCGGTGTTAGCCGCCAACCGCAACACCGTGGTGGTCCTCAACACCGGCTCCCCGGTGGCCATGCACTGGGCCGACAAAGCTGCGGCGCTGGTCCAAGCGTGGTATCCGGGGATGGCCTTTGGTGCGGCGCTGGTCGATGTCCTCTTTGGTGACGTGAACCCCTCGGGTCGGCTGCCGAGCACCTTCCCCAAACGGCTCGAGGACCATCCCGCCTATTTGAACTATCCCCCTGAAGGCGGTCGGCTGCTCTACGGGGAGGGTGTGTTCGTCGGCTATCGAGGTTTCGACGCCAGAGACACCGATCCGCTGTTTCCGTTCGGGTTCGGCTTGTCCTACACCACCTTCGCCTACGGCGCCCTCCACGCCCAGCTGGATCTGGCCGGGCGGAGGGTACGGGCGGAGCTCGATATCACCAACATCGGGGATCGGGCCGGAGCCGAGGTGGTGCAGCTCTACGTCGGTGACGACGAGTCGGCGGTGGCCAGGCCCCCCAAGGAGCTCAAGGGTTTCCGGCGCGTCGAGTTGACCCCAGGGCAATGCCAACGTGTCGGTTTCGACCTGGACGAGCGGGCCTTCTCCTTCTGGGATCCTGACCGCCAGGAGTGGCGGCTGGAACCGGGCCGGTTTGCCTTGTTGGCTGGCGCGTCGAGTCGTGACATACGCGCCAGTACTGCCATCATCTGGTGATAACAGTTCAGCTTCAGGCCCGACAGGTCGAATGCTCAGCCGTGACCGATGCCCGAAGGCAACATCCCGACAACGTGGTGTCCTTCATCGTGGTCGCTCGTCATGGCGGTATGAGCTACGAACGTATTGCCTCGTTGATGAACCGCATCGGCCTGCCCACCATGCGGGGCGGCAACTGGCACGGTTCCACGGTGGCCAGGGTGGCTCGGCGCCACAGCCCCCTCTACGTCGTCCCGCCGCGCCGCCGAACTAGCTCAACCGGCTGAAGCCCGCTGACCCCCGGTCCGGCTGATCCGGCTGAGTGCCGGACGACCCGCCGGTCTGCTACAACGGTCGGTTATGGATGCTCCCTTCGGTCAGGTCCTCACCTCCTCAGAAGAGCTTCGCCAGCACTACCGCGCTGCCCCCGCGGGGGTACGGGCCAAGGTGGTCGACGCGATCGATGAGCTGGCCCGCCACTTCATTGCCTGTTCGCCCTTCGTGCTGTTGGCCACCGCCGATGCGGCAGGGCGCTGCGATGTGTCGCCGAGGGGTGGGCCGGCGGGCTTCGTGAAAGTGCTCGATGGGCACCGGCTGGTGGTGCCAGATCTCAATGGCAACAACCTGCTGGATTCGTTGGAAAACATTGTTACCAACGGCCGAGCCGGGCTGTTGTTCCTGGTGCCCGGCCGAGACGAAACACTGCGAATCAACGGCAAGGCCTTCGTCAGCGTTGAGGAAGGCCTGCTGGGGCTGTTCGAGGGGGAGTTGCGCCGGCCGACCTCGGTGTTGGGCATCGAGGTCGAAGCGGCTTACGTGCATTGCGCCAAGTCGTTTCGTCGTGGCGGGGTGTGGTCCCCCGACACCTGGCCGTCGCTGGAAACGGTGCCTACCGCCGCCGCCATGCTCAGCGGCCACACTCGCTCCGGGCGCAGCCCCGAGGAAATCCAGCTGTATCTCGACGCCAGCTACGCCACGGGCCTGGCCGGTGATAGGCCGCAAGCTGGCCCCACGCGCTGAGCCGGCGGGGCCGGGCCAACGCCGCCGGTTCGGTTTCCCGCCCCTCAGGTCCCGCTGAGCTGGGCCAGAACCAACGCGTCGGTGGCAAAGGCCAGCGGTTGGGGTGGGGCATGGGGAGCGAAGAAGGCGACGTCGTCCAGATCGTCGTTGGCGGCCAAGGTGCCCCCGATCCGGCGACCGGCGAACCAGATACCCACCGTGTGCTGGTTGGGGTTGTGGAAGTTGGAATGCACAGCCACCACCTTGCCCAATTCGACCAACAACCCTGTTTCCTCCTGGAACTCGCGGGCCGCGGCGATGCGCACGTCCTCCTCCCATTCCACGTAGCCGCAGGGGATGCACCACTGCCCGGGGTAGGAGCTGGCGCGCCGGCCCAGGAGCACGTGGCCCTGCTCGTCGCGCAGCACCACGGCCACGCCCACCGCAGGGTTATGGAAGGTGATGGCCTGACAGCGCTGGCAGACCGGGCGCACCCGGTCCCCGTGTAGGCGGGCTTGGAGGGCTCCGCCACAACGGCGGCAGAAGTGCGCCTGGCCCGGACCGGCCACCACCAGCTCCGACGCCGCCAGGTTGGTGGGGCTTTCGGGCCGGGTGGGAAAGCTGGGCGGGTGGGCGGGGGGATGGGCGGGG
>JANPEN010000624.1:0-3981 GCA_031422955.1 Acidimicrobiia bacterium | reverse complement strand
CAACGGTCCCGGGCCTGCGGGCCCAGGTAGGGCCCATCGTGACCTGCTTATCAGCGGTCTGGGCCCGTGGAGCAGGCCGAGCCGGACGGTCTTAGGTCCCGAATGTTGCAGTTTGCCGTCGATGGGTCAATCGATCCGAGACCAATACGACTGTTGTGGGTACTGGGCGAGACGGGCCGGGCGTGTCAGGCTCAGGGCCGCACGGCCCGCTTGGGCTGTTGGGCCAGTTTGGCCAGCGCCGGTTGGGCCAACTTGACAAACGTGCAGGCCAGACGGCGGGTGTCGCGGGGGTCGATGAGATCGACAACATCGCCTTGGTGGGCGGCCCGGAACGGTGAACGCAACCGCAACAGCCGCTGTTCGATCATCTCCCGATGGGCCTCGGGATCGGGGGCGGCGTCGATCTCGCGGCGATAGGCGGCGGCCACGCCTCCCTCGATCGGGATACCACCCCACTCGCCGGCGGGCCAGCCGAAGCGCAGGTTGAGCCCGCCTGGTTGGCTGATGCTGTTGGGCGCGTCGGCGGCCACCCCGTAGCTTTTGCGCACGTTGAACTCGACCTTGGGCACCTTCGCCTCGGCGCTGGCCATCAACGCCCGGACCCCGCGACGCATGGTTGCTTTACGCTCAGCGGCGGAACCCAACATGAAACCGGGCATGTCCAAAAAGATCACCACCGGCAAATTGAAAGTATCACAAAGGTCCAAGAAGTGGGTGTACTTATCGGCGGCGTTACCGTCCATGGCCCCTGCCATTTTCATGGGATCGCTGCCCAGCACCCCCACGCTGTAGCCATCGAGGCGAGCGAAGCCGGTGATGAGGGCACCGGCCCAATGTCGACGCATCTCGAAGAACACCCCGTCGTCGACCACCAGTTGAATGAGACGGCGGGCGTCGTAGCCACGGCGGCGGTTGGTGGGGATGATGGTGAGTAGTTCCTCCTCTCTTCGGTCGGGTGGGTCCCCGGTGGGCACCCTGGCGGCCACCTCTGCCGTGGTGTTGGGCAGATAGGACAAAAACTGCTTGATCTGTTCGAAGGCGTCTTCTTCGGTGTTGGCCTCGTTATCGACCTGGCCCGACTCGTGGACGTGCATCTGCGAGCCTCCCAGCGCCTCTTTGTCGAGGGTTTCGCCAATGGCCCGACGCACCACCGGCGGACCGGAAGGAAATATCTGTGACTTTCCTTTTACCATGACGGTGAAATGTGACATCAGCGCGACCGCCGCCGGCCAGCCTGCTACCGAGCCCATGATGGCGGAAGCCACCGGTACGGTGGCCAACAGGCGGGTCAGCTGCCACCACAAATCTCCCGCCGGTAGACCCATGTGGCCGGAGGCCTCGTCGGATTTGGAGCTATGGCCTACCCCTTCGACCAGATGGACCAGCGGGAGTCCGTATTGCAGGGCCAAGGGATAGATGAAGTCGTGGGGGCGTTTGTGCACGTCGTGGGGGGAGCCGCCGGAGATGGTGAAATCGTCTCCGCCCACCGCGATGGGCCGACCACCGATCTCGGCCAGGCCCATCACGTAGCCACCGGGGGTGAAGGCCCGGAGGTTGCCGTTGGCGTCGTAGTCGGCCGCGCCGACCAATGGGCCGGCCTCCACGAAACTGCCAGGGTCGGTCAGCTTGTCGATGCGCTCGCGCACCGTGTAACGGCCGCCGTCGTGCTGACGAGCGACGCGGTCCGCCCCACCCATTTCCGCGGCCAAGCCCCGGATGTAGTCGATGTCGGCGATGGCCTGTTCCCAAGCCATCCCCGGTTTCCAACTCTCACGATGCGGATCCACGGGCATGGGTGGGACCCTACGCGACCTCACCGGGCCCCACCCCAGCCCGCGCCCGAGCCAGTGCCGCTCAGCCCAGGTTGGTTTGCGCCGCCCGGTCGTCCTGCAGCAACACGCCGTCTCGGTGCAGGCCATCAATGTCGGTCTGAGACATCGAGAGCCAGTCGGCCAGGGCGTCGTAGTTGTGCTCGCCGCGATGGGGGGCGGGTCCCCGCACGGCGGCGTCGGCGTCGGAGAATCGGTAGGGGGTGTTGGTCACCTTGCGGCGGCCCCCATCGCGGTCGTCGACCTCGACCAGAACTTGGCGGGCCTCAATGGAACGTTGTTTGTCGAGCACCTCGCGATGGTCGAACACGTCGCCCCAGGCCAGGTTGACCTCGTCGAGTTTGGCGATGAGGGAGGCCCGATCAGGGAAGGACAACAGGTACAGCTCAATGGCCTGGCGGCGCAGACGGATCTTGGTCTCCAGATCTGCCCCTTCGGGGGTGGGGTCAACCAGGCCGGCCTTGGTGCTGAACACCCGCCAGTACCATTTTTCGTCGCCGGCCAACATGATGGGCCCGCCGGTGGCCTCGAACACCACGCCCCCACCGTTACCGATTTTCACTTTGTCCACCGCCGAATGCAGGTAGTCATCGGTGAAGAGCAAGGCGTTGAGCATGGCCATATCCACGTGTTGGCCCACACCACTGCGCTGGGCGTGATGCAAGGCGGCCAGCAGTCCGATGGTGCCGTGTAACCCGGTGGAGGTATCGGCCACCGAAAGGGCCAGATCGACGGGGCGTTCGGCCCCGGCTACCTGCTGTTGGCGCTGCAGCAGGCCCATCTCGGCGTGGATGATAGGGGCGTAGGAGGCCCGTTCGCGTTCGGGGCCGACCTGACCGAACCCCGAGATGGACAACATGACCAGCTTGGGGTTGACGGCGTGGAGATCTTCCCAGCCCAGCCCGAAGCCGGCCATGACCCCCGGCCGAAAGTTCTCGGTGACCACGTCGGCCACCGCGGCCAGGCGTTTGACCACCGCCACCGCTTCGGGCTTGGTGAGATCCAGGCAGATGGCCCGCTTGCCCACGTTCTGTTGGGTGAAATAGCCCGAGATGCCACCGATGCGACGGCCGATACCGCGGGTCATATCGCCCTCGGGTGGTTCTACCTTGAGCACATCGGCGCCAAGATCGGACAGGATGCGGGTGGCGAAAGGACCGGCCAGCACCCGAGTGAAATCGAGCACCTTGACCCCGGAAAGCGGAAAAGCCATGGTTCAGCTGCCTCCTGGTGCCTGGGGCCAGCCGGGCACGCCCTCATCGAGTTGCACGCCAGCGGAGTTCAAGAAACCGCTGACCACCCGGTAGCAACCGGCGGCCATGAGCAAATGGACCATGTCCGATGGGCCGAAGAAGCGAGCGGCCTCGGCCCAGGTGGCCTCGCCGACACAATCGTCGGCGTAGAGGTCGTCGACCACTTGGAGCACGGCCCGCTCCTCTTCGGTCCAGGTGTGCTGGTTCAACGGCCGGGTGACGAAGTAGATCTCCGCCTCGCTCAACCCGGCATCACGGCCGAACAGGGTGTGCTGGCCGAACTCGTAGACGGCCTGGCAGTTCCACCCCATGCGCAACACAGCCAGCTCCACGTTGCGGCGCGACAGCCCGCCGTGGAACAGAACGGCCTGGGCGAAGGGGCTGAAGGCCTTGTTGAGTGTGCGGTTGTGCGCCATGGTGGCGGCCACGTTCACCGCGTTGACCGGGCTGTCCTTCATCCGCTCGCGGATCCTGTCCATCAGCTCAGCCATGGGTTCCAGCCGTGGTGTGCTCGGTCGCGCGAAATGCATTGATTCCCCCTTCGTCGGGCTCGCACCCTACCCGCGGGGTCGACTCGGCGCGTACCGCCGTGGCCGTTTCACAGGTAGCCGGCTCGCCGCCCAGCGGTCGTTGACCACTGCCCGGTGCCGCAGGTGACCCCACCGTCGACCGGTATCGCCGAGCCGGTCACGAAGGATGCCTCCTCCGAGGCCAAGAAAGCGATCATGTTGGCGATCTCGGCTGGCTCCGCGAAACGTTGCAACGGGATGCGGGCCATCATGGCCGCCTCCATGGGCGCTCCGGCGATGGCGGCGGTCATGGCGGTGCGCACCGGGCCGGGGCACACCGCGTTGATGCGAATGCCTTGATGGCCGACATCGAGGGCGACGGAACGTACC
>JANPEN010000623.1:0-4998 GCA_031422955.1 Acidimicrobiia bacterium | reverse complement strand
CGAGGTCGGGCGCGGCCTTCCCAGTGGCCGATTGGTTGCATGCGTAGAGGTTTCTGTTGAGCCAGTTGAGGCCTCAACAATCGTCAAGGTCCACGTCTTGAAGTGCGGAATCGCGTTGGGGTCGGAGCGGGCTCGAAGCGGGAGCGAAGTGTGCTCACACTCGTGCTTCGTGGTGCCGGTCAGCGACGTGGTTCTTGGTGCGGAATCGTCCCGGACGCGTGGCCGCGCAACACGGCGAGCTGGCCGCGAAACACGACGATTGCTAGCTGCTGCGAGGGTCCAAAAACCCAGGTCAGGCCCACGTCCGGATATTCGGCACGGACAAGCCACGCCGATCCCGCACCACAATGTGTTTCGGCCGCGCTCGGGTGTTACTCGACCGGCACGACAGCTACATCGTCGCCGCGTTGCTTGCCGGCGCAGCCCGCTGAGCTGCTCCCGCCAAGCCGCTCAGCTGACCTTCAGGTAACGGCGGAGCGCCTCACGAACGATCTCCGACGCGGTCGTGTCATCTGTGGCGGCGCGGTCGTCGAGGGCGCGGCGAAGCTCTGGCTCGAGCCGTACCGGAAACGAGTCGGCCGGGCCGGAGCCCATTGCGGGTCGACCAGGACGCCGACGGAGCTTCGTGAGGTCCAGGCCTTCTTGGGCCTCATCGGCCATCCGCTCAAGAACTTCGTCGGTCAACTCGACTCCGGCCTTCGAGCGGCCGTGCGATTTACGTTCAGGCATCGCTATCTCCTTCACCGCGGAGGAACGGCTCGTACTTGGCGCGCATGCGCATGGCGTGGATCACGATCTCCGATCCGTCGTCGCGGACAACCGAGATGACTTCGAGCAAGTTCGTCGCCCGATCGGGTCCGAGGTAAAGGACCTTGCCGTCGTCTTGCTCACCAGCCGAGAGAGTGCTCGACGGCGCGGCGGATGTCGTCATCCGCGATCTTGTGCCTGCGGGCGGACCGGTAGATCTCCACGTACCAAATATCGTATCGCGAAACTTTGCCACGGGCGCTGGGGAACGAGACGGGCCTCTCGTGTTCTCGTTCGAAACTCGACACTCGGCTCCCTCCGCCAGCCGACATGGACCACCCAAGCGGCGAGGAATCTGTGCCGGGTCCTGCCCGCAGCGGTCGACTGCTCATCTGCAAGCGGGCTACAGGAGATTGGGCGTTGCGGGTATGGTCCGGCCTATGGAGACCGAACAGACCCGCCAGCTCATTGAGGACTACTACGCAGCATCCGCGGCAGGCGATCGCGACCGCCTGCAGGAGTTGCTCGCCGAGGAGGTCGAGTGGATTCCCGCGAAGACCGTGCCAGCCAAGCCGCAAACCGGTCGTCGGGTTGTGTCCTCGATCGCTAGTGGTCGGGGCCGCGAGACGATGTTCGACATGGCGACGTTCACGTTGACCCGCCATCGGACCCTGGTCGACGGCGACACCGCTGTGGTCCAGCAGGCCATCTCCGCGATGACCAAGGACGGTAACCAGTACGACAACGAGTACTGCTGGGTCTACACCTGCCAGGACGGCCAGATCGCCAAGATGGTCGAATACGTCGACACCCTCCACGCCTCCAGGGTCTTCGGCTGGTAGAGAGACGACCTCGGCGAGGCGATCACGGCAGGAACGACCTGACCGGACCCTCAGGGCGCCGGAAACGCGTCGCGCCTGGTAGATGGCACAGTGCCCGGCGAGTTTGCTCACTGGTCGTGCCCCAGGTTCTGGTTGCCATCGTCCGCGCGCTGCTCGACCGGCTGGTGCTGCTGGTGGTGATCCCGGCGAAAGGGTCACTCGTCGGGTCGGGACCAGGGAGGTGCCGGAAATGCGTCGGTGCTGGTCAGGCCGCACCATCATCTGGAACGAACACCAGTTACGGGCCCTGCTCGCCGAGTACGTGCAGCATTACAACGAGCATCGCCCGCACCGCTCGCTCGGGCAACGAGCGCCGGCGTGCGGAGACGTTGCTGCGATTGGTTCGGCCGAACCGATCCAGCGACGCACCACCTGCGGCGGACTCATCAACGAATACCGCACCGCAGCCTGAACCCGCACACCACGACCAAGCCTCTGGAACCCGGCCTCGACGCGCCCAACGAACCAATCCGCCCGCAGCGGCGTGCACCCACTGCAGACCGGAAGACCATCACGACGGATTCCCGGCACGCTCAGGTGTCTGGCGTGTCCCAATTGGACCGGCATGCACCGCCGGAAACCGCCACTATTTGCACGCTATTTGCACGAACTGGTTCGGTGGGTTGTCTGGCTGAGCTAGTAAGTGCCTATGACCAGGTCTTTCAGCGGAGCGGGTGACGGGAATCGAACCCGCATGGCCAGCTTGGAAGGCTATGTTTGCCTGGTGATTCGACCTGGCACGCTAGTTCTTAACTACAGGTCAGAAGCACTGTTCGTAGTCCGCTGCTATCCCGTGGACACTCTTGCTGGCCGTTCATAGGGGCACGATAGGGGCACGCCTGGAGTAGCGTCAGGCTGGTTCTCATCAGACGTGCGTGGATGACGATGGCGAAGCGGCGGCGGGCAAAATCGAGCGGGTCGGTCCGGAAGCTGCCATCGGGGCTGTGGCAGGCGAGGATCTACGGCGCTGGCGGTGCTCGTACGGCGTTAGGTACGTTCCAACTGAAGGCCGACGCTGACAAGGCCTTGACGCTCGCGCTTGCGGATCAGGCACGCGGGCAGTATGTGGACCCGGTTCGCGGACGGGTGCTGTTCGAGGAGTATGCCTGGTCATGGCTGGAGCACCGTTCGACGCTGCGACCACGTACCCGTGAGTTGTACGAGTCGCTGTTGAAGAACCACATCGTGTCTACGCTTGGTGATCGGGAGATCTCGGCGATCAGCCCGTCAGTGGTTCGCCAGTGGCACGGTCGGCTGGTCGCTGCGGACCGTCCGGGCGCGGACACCGTGGCTAAGTGCTACCGCCTGTTGCGTACGATCTTGGGAACTGCAGTGACCGACGAGCTGATAGCAAAGAATCCGTGCGTCCTCAAGGGCGCCGGGATCGAGAATAGCCCGGAGCGCCCGGTCGCTTCCATTAGCTAAGTGGAGTTACTCGCCTCTGCGGTAGCACCGCGATATCGGATGTTAGTGTTGTTCGCGACGTTTACGTCGCTGCGGTTCGGTGAGCTTGCCGCTCTCACCCGTCGCCGGATCGACCTCGATGCTGGGACCGTGGCTGTCGTTGATGCGCAAACCGAACTTCGAGACGGAAGCCGGATCATCGGTGTTCCGAAGACTGCGGCAGGTCGACGGGTGGTGTCGATCCCCTTCGCGTTGATCGACGACCTCCGCCAGCATCTCGACCGGTACGCCGAACCGGGACCCGACGGACTGGTCTTCGTTGGTCCCAAGGGTGGGCCGCTGCGGCGGGCCAACTGGTCAGCAAGATGGAACAAGGTCGTTGCGGAGGTCGGCCTCGACGGTTTGCACTTTCATGATCTTCGCCATACCGGGAACACGCTTGCTGCGTCGACTGGTGCCTCGACGCGAGAACTGATGACGCGGATGGGTCACTCATCATCACGAGCTGCGCTTATTTATCAACACGCGAGCCAGGACCGGGAGATGGCCATTGGGCGTGCGTTGAGTGAGATGATCGAAGTCGCCCGTGGTAAGGACCGACGAGACGGAATGGGCGCAGCTTCCCAGGACGGTTCGGCGGTAGCTTGAGGCTAAGGCTCTTGCCCTGGTGATGCCAGCCTTCCCTCCACAACTCGGTGTCGGGCGAACCATTGCCGAGCGGCGCCACCTCCGTCGGACGTCCTGCGGTCTCGGTACGATGGGCAGATGATCGATCGACCGCACGAGGCCCAGGCACCAGGCGTTGTGGTGATCGACGACGACTTCAGTCGGCTCCCCGATGACGAGCAGGCTCGCCTCACCGACGAGTGGATCGCGTCGCTGCGCCAGGGGCCCGAACCGCTCGTGCTGCCGGTGGACGCCGCGCACCTCGTCGCCGAGGCCCGCGAAGAATCTGGCTGGTGATCGACCTTGTGATCGACGCCTCCGCGGGCGTCGACCTCTTGCTGGACACGGTGTCCGGGCGTGCGCTGCTCGCCAAGTTGCCCAGCCACGCTCGCTGGTGGGCGCCCGAGCACTATCTCGTCGAGGTTGCGGCAACGCTGCGACGCGCCGAGTTGAACGGCGCAGCTCCTGCGGCTCGGGTGGCTGTCGCCTTCGAGCAGTTGCGAACCGGTCGCTTCCTGCGAGCGCAGGTTCGCCAGCTCATGCCGGCGGCGTGGGCGCTGCGCGGGCACTTGACGTTCGCCGATGCGCTCTACGTCGTGCTCGCCGACCAACTCGGGGCGCAACTGGTCACGAGCGACATCAGCCTCGCCAACTCGCCCGGGCTCACGGTCACGACGATCACGCCCTGAGTGGCCACGGATCGAGGGATCGACCCGTGTCGCTTCGCAATGACCTGCCGCTGTTGCCGCCAATCAGGATCACCAGCCGGCTCATGCTACGCGGGCGCCGAACTCTTTCGACTTTGCCACGGATGTCGCGGTTGAGTCTCACTGTGTTCGAGGACGCGCCGGTAGGTGTATCGGCGCTGCTCATGTCAGCAGTAGGTGAGGTTGAGGATGAGCGGTAGGTGGCGGCCTGCCTGGATGTACGAGAGCAACCCGGTTGACGGCGCGCCCTTCTCGGCGGTCAGCCGTTGGGGGGGCCGTAGCAGCGCGGGGCCGGTTCGATGACCGGGCCCCAAAGTCTTGGCTTGGGCCGGGACCGGTTTACCGAGACCGGGAAGGGATCGACGAGCTCGTTCACCGCGGCCATCAGGTCCCGGTCGGTGTCGGGGGGAAGGGCCCTGGGCAGCGGCCGGTCGAGGCGGGGGACGTCACCGGCGAAGAGAACCAGTCGGGGTGGCCGCTCGGCCCAGCCCCACACAGCCAGGTCCTCGAAGAAGGCACGCAGGTCGACCACAGCCCGTTTCGACACCGACGCGGAGACCGGCTTGTCCCGGGCCAGCCAACCGCGCCAGGGC
>JANPEN010000622.1:0-3592 GCA_031422955.1 Acidimicrobiia bacterium | reverse complement strand
AGCCGAGCGCCACCACCACCAGACGGGCGCTGGCCCGCCGGGCGGCGTCGAGGGCATCGACCACCTCCTGCTGGTCGCCCTCCAGGTCGATCATGGGCGAAGCCGAGCCCACGATCTGCAGCCGAGGGAGGTCCTGGCACGCCACCGCACAGGCCCGCGCCACCACCTCGGGACGGGAACCGAGCACGAACACCGGCACCCCGGCGCCTTCCGCGGCACGCAGGAGAGGCATCAGCAAGTCCGACCCGGAGACCTTCTCGCGAACCGGTTGGCCGAGCAGCTTCGACAGCCACACCAGCGGCACGCCATCAGCGAGGGACAGCGTCGCCCGCTCGTAAATCTTCCGCAGCGACGGATCGCGCTGGACGTTGACCAGATGGTCCACGTTGGGGGTTACCACGTAGCCGCCAATCCCGGCCACCATCCGTTCGGTGAGCACCTCGAGCACCTGGCTCGCGGTCAGCGCGTCGACCGGAACATCGCCATAGTGCAGCCGAAGCCAGGTCTTGGGAGCGGCGTACCCGCTTAGAGCAACAGGTCGATCAATCACCGCGGTCATCAGCGAACCTCCGCCTGAGCTTTTGCCGCCGTGCAGGACGCTGAGCCTCCGCGACACTCTCCGGCCTTGGCCAGGTCATTGACAGCACGCAGGAGCCGGGGCACCGCGAACTCGACCGGGGGCGGCCTCACCACCACTCCAGCGGGTACGTCCATGGTCACCACGGAGTTGGCCACCACCTTGGTGCCCTCGCCTATCTCAATGGGACCCAGCAGCACCGCGCCCGGACCGACATGGACATTGGCGTGCAGGGTCGGTGCACCGGATACTCCCCTGGCTGCGTCGAGGGAACGGCCCAGGGTCACGTTCTGGAAGAGGATGCAACGCTCGCCCACACTCGCATCGGCGGAGATCACCAAACCGTTGCCGTGCACGAAGCAGATTCCCGGCGCCAGATGGGCTTTCCAGTGGATCTCCGCGCCATGAAGGTGACGAATCAGACGGGAAACCACCTGCGGCCCGCCCGGCACCCGCAGGTCCCCCAACAGCCGCATGACCCTGGCGAGGATCAGCATCTGGAAACCCACCTTGGTCACCGCGTCGAAGGGCAGCCGCCACGCGCTGGCCTGCACGCCCTGATAGCGGGCACGGTAGAGGCGCCCGACGGCATGATCGGCGGCCACGGCATGAGCGAAGCGCTTGAACGGGCCACCCGGAGGCAATGCAGATGTCCCCGAGGGCGCTTGCGGCGCCGACTCGGGGCCGGACCGCTGGCCTGCGTTGGCGGCCTTGCGAAAGGCCCGGAGCAGGTCGCGCCGCCGAGGGGTCGCCCCGCCGACGCCCCGGAAATAGTCAATCCCGTAGGTGAGCGCGGCGGCCTGCATGGCCGGACCCTGCAGTCCCCCTCGATCGAGGGCGCAGCCCAAGCGGTAGGCGACACCCGCCACCGGCGCCAACGGGCGGGGCCACAACGCGGCGGCCAACGCAACCGGGCCGAAGGCGCTTGGCATCTGGCGCAACACCTGCCACGGCGAGCTGGTGGCATTCTTCATCCGCTCGGCGATGGCTTGGTCGAGTGCTCCCCATTCCATGGATCGACGGCGCCAACTGGCCACCTCCTGGTGATCGGATCGATGGCGAGCCACGGCCGAAGGATCCGACACCAACCGGCAACCGGCGTGCTCGAAACGAATACCGAGGTCTCGGTCCTCGCTCCGACGCAATGTCACATCAAAGCCACCGACCTCGACGTACTTATCAGTACGGAAGGAAACATTACCGGTGAAAAGCTCCACACCACGGGCCGGGCGGCGGCCGCCGCCGTCCACTTTCGCGTCAAGGTAGCGTTGATGGAGCCGGTGGAACAACGGGCGCCGAGCACCGTCGTTGGCGTCCACGATGCGGCCGAGCACAACGTCGGCGCCCTCGCGGTGAGCCATCAGGTGCTGGTTGACGAACTGAGGATCCACCCGCATGTCGTCGTCGAGACACACGATGATGCTGCCCCTACTGGCCTCAATGGCGCGGTGGCGGGCGGCGCCAGGGCCGGCGTTACGCTGGGCGATGACCTGCAGCTTGGGACCCAGGCCGTGCCCGGTCAGCTTCGGGGCCACCGGTACTACGCTTTCGTCGTCCACGACCACGACCTCGATGGCCACCCCAGGGGCCAGTTGCTGCAAGGCGAGGTCGTCGAGCAGGTCACGCAGGAGCTCCAAGCGGTTGAAGGTCGGGATCACCACGCTCACCACGTCGGGATTTGTCGCGTTCATGAGCGGGTCTCCACTTGGGCCAGAACCAGATCCAGATCCATGCTTTGCAGTTCGACCAGGGAGGGCGCATCCTCATCGCCTCGGTCGGGGACCTCGCCCACCACCCGGGCGGGGGAGCCAGTGACGATCGCTCCGGCGGGGACGTCCTTGGTGACCACCGAGTGGGCGCCGACCACTGCGCCCCTGCCGATGGTGACGCCGGGCAACACCGTGGCTTTCACGCAGATCCAGACGTCGTCATCGATGAAGACCGGCCTCGCGTCCGGGCGCCGGCGATGGGTGCTGAGATCATGAAACGAAGTGTCCATAATGTGGACATACGGAGCGACCCGTACCCTCGCTCCGATATGCACGAGACGGTCGGCGTGAATAGATGATCCAGCATTGATTGACGTAGAGGCTCCGATGGACAGCTCACCCCCGCGGCTGGTGGCGAGCTCTACCGGCACGGGCCGGCTACGCAGCACCACATGATCACCGAGAGTCATGATGCCGAGGTTGACCATCGTCGGGCGGCCGATGCAGCGAACCCCGGAGCCGACCGAGTCAGCCGGCCGGGTCCGCAGGGGCGTCAACGCTAGAGACAGCACATATTGCCGGGCTTTCCACAAACGCTCGGACCTCGAAAGCCCCTCGTCCCTACGCCACTTCTCGTACATCGCCGCCATCGCCATCAAACCCCGCCCCTAGCTCAAATATTTACTAAGAGTGGTATAAGTTCGACCATGGGCCAAGGACATGAACCAAGTGACCCAGGTTTGGATCGTTACCCTTACGCCTCATCCCCTACGCGAATGAGGCGGACCCCAATAGGTCCGCCTCATTCATAATTAGATGCTTGCCCAGAGCCTCATTGTGCTCATTCCAAAAGTGTTACCAGGCGCTGCACACGGGGCTGCGCCATCATCGAGAAATGGTCGCCACGCACGAGCTTCTCCTCCGAGTCGGTGATGAGGTGGCCGATACCGCCGTCGGCGGGCAGGTTGGGCGCCAGCTCAAGACTGCGGAAGAGGCGAACAGGGCCGTCGAAGGGGGCCAACTGCGCCAAGTCGGAGGTGAGGCGGCGATAGTGCTCTTCCAGATCGATAAGACCAAGAACATCGAGGTCCCCGAAGCCGAGTTCGTGCTGCCAGGCGGCAACCGCAGGGCGTCGGCGTAAGAGTCCCCTCAGCTGGCGCTCACCGAGCCTTCGACCCCATGCGCCGAGCGAACGGATGCCATGACGACGGGCAAACCCGGCGGCGTTGCGCAATCGAAGCGGCAGGGGAAGCACTTCCAAGGCGGGCGCGTAGGTGTCGATCATCGACACCGCGGACAACAGACC
>JANPEN010000621.1:0-16089 GCA_031422955.1 Acidimicrobiia bacterium | reverse complement strand
GCGACGCTGCTGGACCGGTGCTCTTCCCGGCACCCGGCACGAACACCTACGACACCACCAACCCGAACGAGTTCGTGTTCGACTCCGCACCCCGGTTGATCTCGAACTTGATCGTGGATCAGACCGTGACCAACCCTGCGGCCGTCGCCGCCGCTGGGGCCCCGTTGCGGGCGCAAAACGCCGAGGGCGTGTTCCCCTGCGACCCGTTGACCGGTCTGCCCCTCGGCTGCGTGCCCGCCGGTGAGACGCTCTTCATCGAGAACGTCACCACCGACGTCGGCCTGTCCCCGCCCTACAACTCGCTGTTCACCTTGTTCGGCCAGTTCTTCGACCACGGCATCAACCAGACCGTCAAGGGCGGCGGAACCGTGTTCGTGCCCCTGGCCGCGGACGATCCGCTACGCACCCTCGGCCCGGATGACATCGCCGGCACCGGTGACGAAGTACCCCCGCACATGGCCTTCATGGTGCTGTCCCGGGCCCGTAACCAGCCCGGACCGAACGGCATCCTGGGCGACGCGGATGACATCCGTGACGCGCCCAACACCGACTCCCCGTGGGTGGATCAAAGCCAGACCTACACCTCCCATCCCTCCCATCAGGTGTTCCTGCGCCAATACGAGATGGTGGCGGGCCTGCCCGTCTCCACCGGTCGTCTGCTCGATGGTCGCCAGCCCCTCCAACCCGTACTCGACGGCGCCGGTGCCCACATCGACTATGGCATGACCACCTGGGAGACCACCAAGCGCCAGGCCGCCGAGAAGCTCGGCCTGCTGCTGCAGGACAAGGACGTCGTTGAGGTCCCCATGTTGGCGACGGACGCCTACGGCAACTTCACCCCCGGCCCCAACGGTCTGCCCCAGTACGTCACCACCACCGGCCTGGTCGAGGGCAACCTCGCCACCCCGGTGGCCGTGCCCGCCAACGTGTTGAAGAACGATCGGCCATTCCTGACCGACCTCGCCCATCACGCCTCGCCCTTCGCCAGCAACGGCACACCGCTGGCACCAGATGGCGACACGGTTGCCACTGGCAACTTCGCGGCCCACAAGGCCCTTTACCCTTTGGGCGGCGTCTATGACGACGAGATGCTCAATGCGCACTTCATCGCTGGTGACGGTCGGGTGAACGAGAACATCGGTCTCACCGCCATCCACCAGGTGTTCCACACCGAGCATGACCGGGTGGCCAACGAGGTTGACGCCATCATCCAGTCCGATCCGGCTCTCCTTGCCGCCTTCAACGAGGAGTTCCTCCCCGGAACCACGATTCCAGCCTGGGACTATGGGGAGCGCCTGTTCCAGGTGGCCCGCTTCGTCACCGAGATGGAGTACCAGCACCTGGTGTTCGAGGACTTCGTGCGCAAGATGCAGCCCGGCGTGAACCCCTTCACCCCCGCTGCGCTGATCGAGACCAACTTCAACCCCGCGATCAAGGCGGAGTTCGCCCATGCGGTCTACCGCTTCGGGCACTCCATGCTGACGGAGACCATCGACCGCAAGAACGTCGACGGTACCCGCAACGACATCTCCCTGCTCGACGGCTTCCTCAACCCACCGGAGTACTTCAACGGAGGCACCGCCGGTCCGCGCAACGCTCACCAGGCCGCGGGCGCCGTCATCATGGGCATGTCCGACCAGGCCGGTAACGAGCTCGATGAGTTCGTGACCGACACGCTGCGTAACAACCTGCTCGGCCTGCCGCTCGACCTCGCCTCGCTGAACATCGCCCGTGGCCGTTCCGAAGGCGTTCCGCCGCTCAACGTGTTCCGGCGTGACCTGTACAACCAGACCCTCAACGGCGAGCTCATGCCGTACACAAGCTGGGTCGACTTCGGTCAGAACATCAAGCACCCCCAATCCCTGGTGAACTTCGTAGCGGCCTACGGCCAGCACCCCTCGATCACCGGCGCAACGACAGCGGCCGCCAAGCGGGAGGCCGCACGGCTTATCGTGGACCCCGACCCGTTCCTCGGTGACATTCCGCCGGCGGACGCCATGGCGTTCCTCAACAGCACCGGCCCCTGGGCCAACGTTGGCACCACGTCAGTGACCGGTCTGGACGAGATCGACCTGTGGGTCGGTGGTCTGGCCGAGATCACCAGCCCCTTCGGTGGCCTGCTGGGTACGACGATGAACTTCGTGTTCGAGTCCCAGATGACGGACCTGCAGAACGGCGACCGGTTCTACTACCTGACCCGTACCCCTGGCATGAACCTGCGGGCCCAGCTGGAAGGCAACTCCTTCACCGAGTTGCTGCAGCGCACCACCGAGAGCCACACGCTCAAGGCCGATGCGTTCTCCACGGCGGACTGCAAGTTCGAACTCTCGAACCTCAACGGTACCCCGCTCGGCTTCAACACCCTCGGCAACCTGGTGGCGGACGATCTCACCAGCGACTGCGACGAGTCTGCGCTGCTGATCCGCAAGCCGGACGGCACCATCCAATACCGCACCTACAACACCGTTGACCCGCTGGGCATCAACGGCCAGAGCGTCTTCAACGGCACCGCCGGGGTGGATCGCATGGTGGGCGGCAACGACAACGACAACTTCTGGGGCAACGCCGCCAACGACATCATCGAGGGTGGCTTCGGCGCCGACGTTGCGGTTGGTGGCGCGGGCAACGACATCATCACCGACATCGGTGGCGACGACGTGCCCAAGGGCGGCCCCGGCAACGACGCCATCGACGCCGGCCCCGGTCTGGACATCGTGCTCGCCGGTGACGGCAAGGACTTTGCTCTGGGCGGCATCAACACCGACGAGATCTTCGGTGGCAGCCATGACGACTTCATCAGCGGCGGCGAAGGTACCGACGAGGCCCTCGGCGACGACGGTGACGACTGGATGCAGGGAGGCGCCATGCAGGACCTGTTGATAGGGGACAGCAGCAACTTCTTCTTCCAGGACAACACGTCCATGCCCGGTTCGGACATCCTCATCGGCCAAAGCGGCGACGACGACTACGACATGGAAGGCGGCGACGACGTGGGCGTGGCCGGTCCTGGTATCGAGAAGAACGCCGGCCAGTCCGGCTGGGACTGGCTGATCGCTGGTAGCCCCGGCCAGGGTGGCGACATGGCACCGCTCTTCGCTGACCTGCAGCTCCCGATCCTCAATCAGAACATCTTCGTGGTCGACACCCGGGACCGTTTCGACGAAGTCGAGGCACTTTCCGGCGGCCAGCTGGACGACGTGCTGCTCGGTGACGACATCGTGCCGATCAACGTGGTCAACCTCGCCGGCACCGTCGGCAAGGACTGGATCACCCCCGCGACCCTGCTGCTGTTCAGCGGCCTGCAGGCGGTCCTGCCCCCCGGCACCGTCGTGGACGCCACCACCTTCTGGGGTGCTGGCAACATCATCCTCGGTGGTGGGGGCAACGACACCATGACCGGCCGTGGTGCGGACGACGTCATCGACGGTGACCGCTACCTCAACGTGCGCCTCAGCGTGCGGACCAACCCGGCCGATCCGTCGACCCAGATTGGCACGACCGACCTGATGGAGAACACCTACCAGGTGGGCAACCCCATGACCCTGCAGCAGGCGGTGTTCGCCGGGATCATCGATCCGGGCAACATCGTGGCGGTGCGGGAGATCCTCGTGGCCAACGCAGCCACCAGCAACGCTGACGTAGCGGTCTTCAAGGGTGCGATAGCGGAGTACGACATCACCTTCGTGGGTGACGCCGTGATCGTGAACCACGCCCGACCCGGCGCCGGCATCCCCGATGGCATCGACACGGTGCGCAACGTCGAGCAGCTGCGATTCTTGAACAACGATCCGCTGGCTGCGCCGACCGTCCTGAACCTGATCGCTCCGGCGGCGCCTTCCATCACCACGGTGACCGGTGGGAGTGGCCAGGCAACCGTCGGGTTCGCCCCGGCCGCAGCCAACGGCGGTCCGGATGTCACCAGCTTCGAGATCGTGGTGCGCAACCTCACCACCTCCACTGACACTGTCGTCAGCGGTATCTCCTCCACGGCGACCACCCGGGTCATCACCGGGCTCACCAACGGCGATAGCTACCAGTTCGCCGTGCGAGCGGTGAACCCCGTCGGCGCCAGCCCACTGTCGGCCTTCTCGGCCACCGTGGTCCCTGTGCTCGACATCGTCGCTCCCACGGTCACCGCCCAGTCACCGCTGCCCGGCAGTGTCGGCCTGGCGGTCAACGCCAACCTCACGGCCACCATCAGCGAACCAGTGCTGGGTGTTAGTGGCACCACCATCACCCTGCGTCAAGGCACGAGCGTGGTCGGCCTCCTGGTTCCCCGGGTAGTCACCTACAACTCCGGCACCGGCGTGATCACCATCAACCCCAACGCCAACCTGGTGGCAGGTACCGAGTACACCGTCCGCCTGCTGTCGGGTATCACCGACCTTGCCGGTAACCCGCTGGCTCCCACCAGCTGGTCCTTCACCACTGCCGGGTCTCCTCCGGCTCCTCCCGCTCCGGGCAACCCGGCTCCGACTGTGCTTTCCAGCACGCCGGCCCCCATTGACATCGGGGTGTTGCGGAACAACAACCTCACGGTGAACTTCAGCGAGGCCGTCACCGGGGTCAACGCGGCCACCGTGGTGGTGCAGCGGGTGTCCAACAACAACACCGTTGTCAGCGCCATCACCCTCGACGGCACCGGGCAGATCCTCACCATCAACCCCAATGGCCGGCTTCGGGCCAACACCCTCTACCGGGTGACCCTGACCGGCGGGGCTGCGGCCATCCGTGACCTGGCCGGCGCACCGCTGGCCACCACCACCTGGACCTTCACCACCGGCGCCAACTAACGCCCAACGAAGCCCAACGGTTCCTCCAACAGAGCAGGCCCAGTCCTTCGTGGACTGGGCCTGCTCTGTTTTTGTTGGCGAGCCCGCTCCCTGCTGTCGAGCCCGCCACAACAGCCGGTGACCACGAACCAGGCCATCGGTCTTGTTGCGCTCCCCCACGAAAGGCGTACATCACTAGGTGTGGTCACAGCGTCTCTTTTTGGACAGTTCTCGGTGCAGGCTGGCGATCGCCAGCTGGGACCGACCAGCTTCGGGGGCATCAAGCCCAAGGCCTTGCTCCAGATCCTGCTGCTGGCCCGAGGGCACCTGGTCAGCAAGGACAGCCTGGCCGATGCTCTGTGGCCAGAGGCCCGGCCCAAGAACGTGAGCGCCACCTTAGAGACCTACGTATCGGTGCTGCGCAGCAAGATCTTCGAGGATCGCCAGCAGGCCCGCACGGTGATCCAGACCGCTTCGGGGGCCTATCGATTCGCTCTGGATGGCGTGGAGCTGGATGTGGCTCGTTTCGATGAGCTCCTGGTCCAGGCCGAACGGACCGGCCCCCACCAGCGCCGGGCCCTGTGGCTGCAAGCCTGCGAGCTAGCCCACGGCTTCCTGCTCGAGGATGAGCCGTACGCGGCCTGGACTCATGCCCCCCGCGAGCTCTACCGCGGGCGGGTGGCTCGCACCCATCTCCTCATCGCCCACGACTGCCTGCTCACCGGGGACTACCTCATCGCCCTGCGTCACGGGGAGGCCGCCCTGTTGGTCAACCCGCTGGCCGAGGAAGCGTTTCGAGTGGTGATGCTGGCCAACTACGCGCTGGGCTACAGCGAAGCGGCCCGACAGGCGTTCCTTCGCTGCAGGGAAACGCTGGCGAGCGAACTTGAACTGGACCCAACCACGGAGACGGAGCACTTGGCCAGCGCCATCGACGCAGGGGCTCCCCCGCAGGAACTGATTGGGGCCTCGTTGGCCACCGGGCCCAGCGTTGCTCGGGCCTCTCGTGACCGACGAGATCCGAACCGGCGCATCCCCTTCCTGGGCCGCCACGAGGAACTGGCCCGTTTGCACGCCGGTATCGAACACTCCCACCAGGGCCGGCTCGGCCTCATTTTGGTCGAAGCCCAGCCAGGGTACGGCCGCACGGCGTTGTTCGACCAGCTCCATCGGGGGCTGCGAGGCACGGTGGGACGGGCCAGCTATACGCCTCGCGACGGCGAGTTCCCCGCGCTGCCCCTGGCCGGCGCGGTGCGCAGCGCGTTGGCCGGCACGGCCGGCGCGGCGAAGGCCGAGCGCTACGCCAACGCTCCTTGGCTCACGGGCGCCGGCGACGCGGTGGAACCGCTGTTGGAGCTGCTCGAGGGCCAGGCGCCCCTCGTGCTCCTCCTCGACGACCTGCATTGGGCCGACGAGGACACCATTACGACGCTCGAGTGGCTGGTGCAACGCGCACCCCACCTGCCGATGGCCATCGTGGCCTCGGCCCGGTCCTCCGCTACCACCAACAACTCGACACTGCGGCGGCTCAGCTTCACCGAGCGGATCCTGCTCGGTCCCCTGGCCGAAACCGACGCCACCGGCTTCCGGGATGTGGAGGACTACCTGGTGCGGGCCACCGGAGGCAATCCGTCGTTGATGGCGGATCTTTGGCGTTGGAACAGGGCGGGCCGCATCGCCTGGCCGCCCAGCCTGCAGGAGGCGGTGAAGCGGCGGGTGCGCGGCCTGGGAGGTCACCTCCCTGCCCTGCTTCAGGTGGCGGCCAGACAAGCGGAAACGTTCAGCGTGATGGACCTGGCCCGAGCGTTGGAAACCAATGATTTCCTGGTCGAGGCCGAGTTGGGCCGGCTGTGCCGCTTGGGGATCCTGCACACCAGCCCGGCCGGCTACCGCTTCGTCGAGCCCATTGTGCGCGACGTGTTGGTGACCACCATCACCCCCGAGCACCGAGTTGAACTGCCCCGGCTCAAGCCCGTGGCCCGCTTGGAGGCGCCACCGTCACGGCCCGTGCCACCATCCCGCCTTGGCTCCTCCCTCCATCCCCTGCGTCCGGTCAACGCCTAACCGTACAGGTCACCCGGCGGCGCCGGCCCTGCACCAGTTCCGGCTTATAGCTCCAGTGTAGAAAGGTGAGCAGATCGTCGTGGGGCGATCGAGGGCGGGCCCTGGTTGGGTTTTCGCCACCTTGGTCCGAGACGGTGGTGCACGAACTCGCCCACGCGCGGCAAGATCAGCACTTCGACATCAGCCGCAAATCCCGCTTCGAGGAGGACGCCCTTTTCGATGTCGTGGTCGAAGGTGATGCGCAACGCATCGCGGACGCCTATGTGGAGGATTACTCCACCACCGAGTTCGACGAGTACTTCGCCATCGCCGAGGACTTCGAGCGGATGGGCCGGAGACACCTACGTGACCCTTGAACGCGAGGGAACCGTCTGCGTCGAAGCGACGGTGGAAATGGAGAACGAGGCCGAAGCCACCGAGCTCCGTGAAGCGTTTCAGTCGTGGAGTCGAGATGTGGATGGGTCCCACCTGGAACAGCAAGGCAGTACGGTCCGGTTCGGAGCCTGCGATCCGGGGGATGGGGCCCACGCCCCACCGGTAGCGGAGGCGTCTGCCCTCACCTTGTTCGCCATTCGGGGCTCCGTTGTCCTCGACGTCGTCGCCGACGACGGCACCTTCGACGACGGCTACTGCTTTTTCGAAGAACTGCTGCGCCAAGGCGGTACTGAGCTGTTCTACTCCGCAGAGCTCAGCCCCCAACAGGACCAGATCATCGCCGACGCCTTCGAAACCTGCGGGCTGTGACCCGCGACCGCTCTCACCCGCGGCAATTACCCCTCTTCGTGAGTATGCCGGCACCAGTAACGCTGAAAACCTCCGGTTCAGCCGATGGCCCGAGGGTGACTGCGCGCAACGTGTACGCGGCCGGCCCGCTCCAGTCATCCCCTAATGCCCTGACCAGCACCTTTGCTAATGGTCTGCGACGCTCGCGTACACGTTGCGCGCAGAACCTCCTCCGCAGCGGCTTTGCGGGGCCGATTCTCATCTTGGGCGAACATGGGCGGAGCATGGGCGCCACTTGCAGGCGAATCGATGTCGCCGAACCGCCTGGTCATGAGCCAGGCCGAGCCGAGCCGGGCCGAGCCTGTTCAGCTTTTGGCGTTCAGCTCGCCTTGGCGGCCTTCGGCGTAGCGGTCACGGAAACGGTGACCGCCTGATTCGGCGATGAGCTTGACCGGTTCTAGGGCGGTCCTCCACGCGGCCACCAGGCGATCCTCCCACTCGTAGTCGAAGGGGTCCTGCAGGCCACGTTCCTCCCGTCCGCCGAGGGGCGGGGGGTTGGACACCAGCCAGCGGGCGGTGCGGGCCATCGCTTCGTTGGCGGGCACGACGTCGCGGTAACCAACCTCGGCTCGAATGGCACCGATGTCGGTGACGCGATGATTGGTCCACGACGTGGCCAGCAACGCCCGGGTATGCGGCGCCAACGCCAGTGGCATCTCCACGATGTCCCATTGGTGATCCAAGGCGGCGGCGATGATCTCCACGATCTGGCGGATTGTCGGTGTCTGCTCGTCGCCCACGTTGTAGGCCTTGCCGGCGGAGGCCTCTGGCCGGTCAACACAACACAGCAACGCCTGGGCGGCGTTCTCACCATACGCAGCAGTACGGGCGGACAGCCCGGCGTCGGGCACCACGATCGTGCGGCGACCGTCCAGGATCCGGCGCACAATCAGCCACTCGCGCGGCAGCAACTGACCGGGCCCGTAGATCAACGGGTAACGAAGGTGGGTGGCGGTTGGGTGCTGGGTGAACACCACCTCCTCGCTTTCGAGGATCTTGATGACCTTGCCCACCTCGTCGCCTTCGATCTTCACACCGTCTTCTCGGGTCGGTAAGGGAAGGCCAACGGGGAACATCGAATCGGGACGGGCGAAGCCGCGGTAGACGGGTACGCCACCGACAGACACGAAACGGTCGCAACGGCCGTGCAAAAGCTTGGCCAGCATGCGCAGCCGCCCGTACATGGCCACCACCAGATCAAACGAACGCGGCCCGAGCGCGGCGGCGACGGCGGCTTCGTCGAACGGGTCGGTATGCACATGCTCGAGGTCGGCGGGGATGGTGTCGACCTCGTGGTTGCCGGTGTGCAGAATGGTCACCGTGTAGCCCCTGGCAACGAGGCCGTTCACCACGAATGGTCCGGTCGGCCCCGTTCCTCCGATGACCAGCGCGGTTGGTTGTGTCATTGTCTGACTCCTGTGGCCGGGGTTGGCACCGCAACCTACCGGCTGAGCACGCAGGTCACGGTGGTCTCGACGCCTAAGGTCTCCCCGTGCGAGCAGAACATCCCGACTTCAGCCCTTACCTGGCGCCATGGCGCGGCCGCCGGGAAGGAAAGGCCGCCACCGTCGAGGAAGCGATCGCCGCCATTCCGGACCGCAGTCGGGTGTTCGTCGCCCAGGTGTGTTCGGTACCGGTGACGCTGGTCGATGCGCTCGCCGCGCAACGGGGCCGTTTCAGCCGGCTGGAACTGGTCACCGCGTACCTGCTGGAGCCGCTGTCGGTGTTCGATCATCCCCACGAGCCGTTCGTGTTGACCACCCTGCAGGCCTGCACGGCGGCCAGGGCCATGATCGACGCCGGCGCGTGCAACATCGTGCCGGCCTCGTTGAGTCAGTGGCCTGGCCTGTTGTCCGCGGGCGGTCCGCTCGCCCCCGATGTTGCCCTCGTGCAGGTAAGTTCGCCCGGCCCCGACGGTCGCTTCAGCCTGGGCACGGGAACCTCCAGCAGCATTGACGTGGTGCGCTCGGCGCCGCTGGTCATCGCTGAGGTGAACCCGCAGATGCCCTACACGTTCGGCGCAGGGGAACTGACCAGGGACCATTTCGATCTGCTGGTCGACGTGGACCATCCGCTGGTGGAACTGCAACCGCAAGCGGTTGGTGATCTGGAACGAACCATCGCGGGCCATGTGGCCAACGACATCGCCGACGGGGCCACCCTGCAATTCGGTATCGGGGCCATCCCCGCAGCCATCGTCAGCCTCCTCAGCGACCGCAAGGACCTGGGCCTGCACGGCGGGATGCTCGGGGATCAGTGCATCGATCTCATCGAGTCCGGGGCGGCGACCGGGGCGCGCAAGAGCATCGACGCCGGGTTGCACGTCGGCGGCGAGGTGCTCGGCACCCGACGCCTTTTCGATTGGGTGCACCGCAACAAGGCGGTGATGACCGTTCCTGCCCGTTACTCCCACGGCCCGGCCAACCTGGCCCGCATCGACAACTTCGTGGCCATCAACTCCACCGTGGAGATCGCTCTCGACGGTTCGGTCGGGGCCGAGGTGGTGGGAGGTCGGGTGATCTCCGGCCCCGGCGGCCAACCGGATTTCGCCCTCGGCGCCAGCTTGAGCGCGGGTGGCGTGTCGATCATCGGCTTTCCCTCCACTGCTTCGCGTGGCCGCGTGTCCCGCATCGTCGCCGCCCTCGAGGCGGGGGCTCCCGTCACCGTTGCCCGCTACCTGGCCGATCGGGTCGTCACCGAACACGGCGTGGCTCGGCTCAAGGGGCTGAACCTGACCCAGCGGGCCGAGGCCCTGGTAGCCATTGCCCACCCCGACTTCCGGGCCCAGCTCAGCTAGTAATGCGGCGGGCTCACCCCGATCGGGACCAACCTAAAGGCCCTAGGCTTCGGCCGTGTCTCGACGTGACCAAGTACGCATGACCTCCAGCGAGATCGCCACCTATCTGGCGGAACCGCAGCTATGACGGTACGAATTGAACGGAACGGGTCCGTACTGGTCGTCACCATCGATCGGCCCGAGGTCCGCAACGCGGTGGACCGGCCCACGGCTGAGCGTCTGGCCGACGCTTTCCGAGCCTTCGACGCCAACGCGGACCTGTCGGTAGCGGTGCTGACAGGGGCCGGGGGCACCTTCTGCGCCGGGGCCGACCTCAAAGGCGTGGCCGCCGGACGGGGCAACCGGATCGAGGCAGACATGAGCCACGACGGGCCCATGGGCCCGACCCGGATGCTGCTGTCCAAACCGGTGCTCGCCGCGGTCGAGGGGTTCGCGGTGGCCGGGGGTTTGGAGCTCGCCCTGTGGTGCGACCTACGGGTGGCGGCGCGTGACGCGGTCTTTGGGGTGTACTGCCGTCGCTGGGGGGTGCCCCTGATCGACGGGGGCACCGTGCGGCTCCCCCGCATCATCGGCCACAGCCATGCGCTCGATCTGATCCTGACCGGGCGCGGGGTTTCGGGCACCGAGGCCCAAACAATGGGGCTGGCCAATCGATTGGTCGAGCCGGGTCAGTCCCTCGCCGAGGCCCTGGTGCTGGCCCGCCAGCTTGGAGCTTTCCCCCAACAAGCGCTGCGCAGCGATCGGCTCTCGAGCTACCACCAGTGGGGCGGTGACCTCGATGAGGCCATGGCCCAGGAAACCGAGCTCGGCTTGGCCAGCGTGGCTTCGGGCGAAACGGTGCAGGGGGCGGCGCGCTTCGCGGCGGGCGAAGGCCGTCACGGCACGTTCCCCTGACCGTCTCCGCCGGCGAGGTCTTGGCCGGGCAGCCTGAACGCTTCGCTCGCCGCCGAAGTTCTGATCAATCACCTGGAGGTCGACCTCGACGAGGAATCCGCCATCAACTGCGACGGGCTTCACACCGTCTCCCAGGCTTCACTTACCACACTCGTCGGAACCCTGACCGAGGACACGATGCAGCAAGTCTGCACCGCCCTGAGTTACGCCCTGGGATGCTAAAGACGAGTCTAGGTATGGCCTGATCTGGCCTGATCAGCGCCTTCCTGGGACTATCGCCAACCCGTCGCCGCGCTCGAAAGCACTGTGGGTGGCCACCAGGGGGAAACGGAGGCCGGTTCTGCGCGCAACGTGTACGCGCAGTGCGAAGTCGAAATACGAACACGCAGGTCAGGGTGGTACCGCCTTATCGCTGCGCCCACCAAAGTGGCACGTTGCGCGCAGAACCGCTGCCGCCACCCCGAATGGGACCACCCTGCGTGAAATTCCTGCCGTGTTATCAGGGGCGCAAACCACCCGAGCCCACCCGAGCCCCCACCCGAGCCCCGGCCGGGCCCTGCGCTGGGCCGAACGGGACCCTGGCCGCAGTTAGGCCCAATACCGTTAAGTTAAGGGGAGCGGATAGTGGGGATGGGTGGCTGGTCGGCGACTGGGCGGGCAAACCTGGATGTCGTGCGAGGGTACGAGCCGCCTGAGACAATGGGGCAACGCCAGTCGCCGAGATGCCCGGAGGCACCGATGAACGTCGCAGGATCCCAGGTGGTCGTGACCCAGCACGAGGGCGCGTGCGGAGCAACCGTGACCGGGGTGCGCCTCGCTGAGCTCGACGAGGACGCCTTCGCCGAGGTCCTCCAGGCGTGGCATCGCTACGGCGTGGTGGCCTTCCCCGGCCAACACCTCAGCGAAGCAGACCAAGTCGGCTTCAGCCGCCGGCTCGGCGCGTTGGAGAACACCACCCTTCGCGACCTCGGGACGGCGAAGAAACCGACCACGATCGCCCTCGCCAACGTCAACAAACGGGGGGAACTGGTCACCGACCCCGAGCACAAGCTCAACCAGTTCCTGCGGGGCAACCAGGAATGGCACTCGGACAGCTCCTTCAAGCGGATCTCGGCCAAAGCGTCGATGCTCGCTGCGCTCCAGGTCCCCAACGAGGGCGGGGAGACGGAGTACACCGACATGCGCGCCGGCTACGACGCACTGGATGAGGCCACCCGCCGCCGCCTCGACGGTCTCATGGCGCTGCATTCCGCCGCCTACTCGCAGAACTTGGCGATGCCAGATACTCCGCTGCATCCCGACGAGGAACACAACCTGCCGCCGGTTCCCCAGCCGCTGGTCCGCATCCACGAGCCAACCGGCCGGCCGTCGCTGTTCATCGGCCGCCACGCCATGTCCATCGAGCAACTCGAGGAGGCGGAAGGCAGAGCCCTGCTGGACGAGCTGCTGGAAACGGCCTGCCAGCCGCCCCGCATCTACCGGCACCGGTGGGCGGCGGGGGATGCCGTGCTGTGGGACAACCGGTGCATACTCCACCGAGGCCGCCCCTGGGACACCCGCCAAGCCCGCGTCATGCGCCGCACCACCATCGCGGGGGACCCCACCCCGGGCGACACCAACGAATGGGCGCTGTAACGGGCACGGTGCTCGAGCTCGTCCTCGCGTGGCGGCACGACAGCTCAGAATGCGTCGTCTGTTCTGCTGGGCGGGATGGAGGGGAGGTGGGTGGGAGTGGTGAAGCCGAGTTGGCGGTAGGTGGCGAGGCGTTTGCGGGCCATGGCGACGAGAACGGCCACGTGGGGGTCGTGGTAGTCGTGCACGGAAATGTCAGTCTTGGCGGGGTCGGGGCGAAGCAGGCGACCGACGTATTGGATGACGCGGCCTTTGAACGACACGGGAAAGGCGAGCACGAGGGTGTCGAGGCCAGGGAGGTCGAAGCCTTCACCCAGGTAGCTGCCGGTGGCCAGGGCGAGGACACCGCCACCGGCTCCGACTCGCTCGGCGAGTTCGTCGATGACGTTGCGGCTGTGCTTACGGGTTTGGCCACCGATAAGGAGGAGCGGGTCGAACCCGTCGGCGGCGAGGAGCTGGCCGAGAGTGGCGAGGTGGTCTTTGCGTTGGGAAAGCACGAGGATTCGTCGCCCTTCGCGGGCCAGCCGCGCCAAGTTGTCCATGATCAGGTGGTTGCGGCCCTCGTCGTGGGCGAGGGCTCGGAACACGTCTTGGATGTGCGGGGTCTCCTCGTCGAGCCTGAACTCGGTGGTATGGACATGCAATCGGCGAGGCAGTTCGGCGCTGGGGGTGTCCGCCGCGGGGATCTCATGGCGGATCCGGCCGCAGTAGAAGGCGATGAGCGGGTCGAGTCGATCGGCCCGAAACGGCGTGGCGGTCAGCCCGACCCACCGGCGGGTGGTCGCCGCGGCGAGGATTGGTTCGTAGCTGGCAGCGGGGGCGTGATGGCATTCATCCACGATCACGAGCCCGTAGCGGCTGAACAGCTCGGCGGCTCGTTCGGGGTGGCGAGCGAGCGATTGCAGCAGGGCAATGTCCACGATGCCGCTGGTGCGGTTGCGGCCACCGCCGCTCTGGCCGATCTGACGTGGTTTCAGCCCGAGGAACTGGCCGAGTCGCTCGCGCCATTGATCCGCCAGTGGCCGGCGGTCCACCAACACCAGCGTTGGGGTCTGGTGCGCAGCAATAAGCGCGCACCCGATGACGGTCTTGCCGGTGCCAGGCGGCGCAATCAGCATGCCGTGGTCATGACGGATGAGCACGTCGAGCGCAGCTTGCTGTTCAGGTCGTAGGTCGCCGTCGAACCGGAACCCGAACGGCTCGGCGACGGTTCGGCTGTCTGACAGTTCGAGCGAGCTGCCTGCTTGGTGGATGATGTCCTTGGCCTGTTCGAGCAGACCGCGCGGTATCTGCAGGCGATCGAGCGATTCTTGGTAGCAGCGGATCACCCGGGGTGTGTCCCACGTAGAGAAGCGCATGCGTTGCTTCTCAAAGAACTCCGGGTTCGGTAGCGAGGCCAGGTGTTTCAGCTCGGCCACCAGCCACGCCGGCAGTCCAATCCGATCGAAGGACACCCCCGAGGCCAGCTCCGCTCGCACCAAGGCAGGAGCGGGCGTCCGCACCGTCGCCGGCCGGAGCGGTCCGGCACGCTCGAACGGATCGAGCTCATGGGCCAGACGCTCAACCGTCGCGCGGTCTACCGGCTCGACCGACCCGAGGAAGGCCCACTGGTCCTCCCACGGTTCCAAGGTGGCCGGGTCCAGGAACACGGTCGTGCCGCGGCGCCGGCACTCGCCGTGCAACGGCAGCGCGATCAGGTTCCCGAACCCTTGTCGGGGCAGATTGTCCTGGGAGGGGAACAGCCGATCGTAGGACGCCAGATCCAGCTCGACTCGCTCATCCATCGCCCTGCGCAACAGCCCCGCGCCGAGTCGACGGGCTGTGACGGCGGGTAGCGGCTGAGCGAAGAACAGCCACACATGGGCGCCCTGGCCCGAACGCGAACGTTCCAACACCGGCTGCAGCCCGACCGAGACGGCTGCGTCATGAAACGCCCGGGCGTCCAACGGCCATGACGAGCCGTCGAAATCGCACGCCAACAACGTGCACACGTCACCCTGGCGCAACGGGTACACCCCAACGTGGTCACGTCCCTCGAGATGGGCCCGCAACACGTCGTCGGTCAATAAGCGCAGCGGACCGTCACGCCCGCCGCTGCGCGCCGGCATCCACCCCGCCTTGGCGGACGAGCGGTTCTCCCACCGCACCGCGAACACATCGGTCCTCGCTGCGAACAAGCGCCGGAACAATGCCAACTTCGCCGCCGGGGACGACCCCCGGGTGATCGGGCCTTGGACCACTTCGACCGCGGACGGCAACGGTTCCGGTGCAAACAAGCGCCCATCACTCGGCCCTTCGGGAACCTGTCGATCCAACCCAAGCAGGTTGCGCAACCGGATCACCTCCGCCCGCGCTACCTCCGACTCGCGTCGGGAGGCATCGAGCTCTGCCTGCAAGCGGGCCAGCTCAGTCTCCAACGATGACATCGATCTCCCGCCTCGACTACTCCCGGGACCGGCGTTTCAGCTGGCCCGGAGATGGTGACGGAGAGTTTGGCGGATCACTTCAGAGACGGCCACACCGTCACAAAGTTTTTGTGCGACACCAATGGTCCCTCCGCGAGGGTCCCACCGAACGCACGATCGCCATGATCGGTCACCTTTCTGTCGCTCGCCGAGCTGCTCCTCGTCGCACCGTCCATGGACGCTCGGTCGAGGGCGGCCAGCGTTGGCGGCCCGACGAGCGCCTCCTCGATAAGGGTTTCGTATTCGACCGGCCCGTCAGCGACCGGGAGCCCCTGCCAACGAGCTTGGCCGATGCCGGGGTCGGACGTGACCGAGCCTTATTGGCGTGGGCCTCCTTGCTAGCGGAGAGTGATAGCATCGTGTGACGTGGCGACTACGCGGACGACCTTTACGCTCGACGAGTCTCTTGCGGAGCAGGCCCGCCAGCTTGGGATCAATATCTCCGCAGCCGCCCGCGACGGTGTCGCCGCTGCGGTTCGAACAGCGCTGGCCCAGTCAGACCGCGCCGCCTACGAACGACAACCAGAGCGGCCGGACAAGTTCTGGACCGACGCGGAAGCGTGGGGCGAGGAATGATACGGGGAGAGGTCTGGCTAGCGGAGGCCGGGCGAACGCGGCGTCCGGTGCTCGTGTTGACCCGCTCCGAAGTGCTCGACGTGCGTGCGCTGGTCACGGTGGCCGA
>JANPEN010000620.1:0-2924 GCA_031422955.1 Acidimicrobiia bacterium | reverse complement strand
CCAGCCCTGGGCGGCGGCGTAGCGGACCAGCCGATCGAGGCGTGCCGGGTCCACACACACGGCGACCGCCAGCTCGGGCATCGGTATCGGCCTGTCTAGGGCATCGGGGACGCCGGCCTCGCACAATGCCACTAGAGAACCCGTGACCGTCGACTTTGCCTTGGCGCGACCTGTGTCAGCGACACGGACACACACCTTGGCGTCACGCTTGGAGACGTCGACCCCGGCGCAGCGGGGATGGACCACTTCCATCGCTTTCTCCTTCCCGTTGATGGATGCCCGTCCCGGGGAGGGCAGGAAAGTCAGAAGTCTGATGCTCGTGCTCGAAGGCAACAATCCACGGTTCCCGTGGGAGCCCTCCACCACCATGCTGACCAACAGGCTCAATAGCACTACAGAGGATTCGGTGTCGTTCCGGGACGGACACCACCATCCTGACCCAACCACGGGGTGCGGTGCTGGCCCTCCCCCAGCCGCACCAAGCGCGAGCCCACCAAATCTTCGCTCGCCCCGGCGAGCACCCAAACACGCTCTACGTTGCTGACCAGCACAGACGCATTTCCGGCACGCTGACCGTCAACCGGCGGAGACGACACGCTCGACGGTGCACTCGTCCCGGCGGTATGGGACGCGTATCAGTAAATCGTTGGCGCGGCGAAGGACCGTGGAGCGTTCGGCGGGGGGCCTTCTGGCGACGTGTCGAGCGACGCTTCGCTGTCGCACCCGCTTCTGGACCTAACAGGACGTCGCCCCTGAAGCGTCGAGTCCGGCGGCTACACGATCGGGGCGGTCGGCCTTGATCTCAAGGGCGGGATGTGGATAGCGCCTGATGGCGCTTCGCTAGTGCTCCTGCCGTGCTGAGAGGTAAGCGGCAAGCTTGTCGAAGGCCATCGCCCAGCCGGTGGCGCCGGGGGAGTCTTTGGGGATGCCGGCGTGGATCATCACCATTTTCGTGCGACCGTCGACCACGTCGAGTTCAACGGTGATCTCGGTGGTCACGGGGTGGTGGAACGGCATACCCATGTCCGCGGCTGTCAGGACGGCGCCTGTCTCGTCGGCGATGGACTCGGTGTAGACGAGGCGCCGGTTCTCGATGACCTCGACGTGTTCCCCGGCGAACCACATGTTCATCGTTCCGTTGGGTGTCATGACCTCCATGCCAACCAGACGCGGGCCACCCACGCGCACGTCCATTTTCTTGACGACAACGCTCGCGCCGGGAGGGCCGTACCACGCGCCGAAATGCTCGGGTGTGGTCCACATCCTCCAAATGAGCTCGATCGGCGCGTCCAAGGTGCGTTCGATCCGCACGGCGGGTTGGGGCGCGCTGAGGTCAGTCATGATGGTCGTCTGCTTTCTCTGGTGGGCGGAGTTGCCCGAGGTAGTCGTCCATACGGTCGAAGCGCGCCTCCCACACTGGCCGGTATTGCTCGGTCCACGCGGCGATCTCTTCGAGGCGGGTGGCGTCGAGGGCGCACGGCCGGTATTGCGCGTGCTGCGCCCGCGTTACCAGCCCGGCGCGCTCGAGCACTTTGATGTGCTTGGAGATGGCGGGCAGCGTCATCTCGAACGGTTCGGCGAGCTCGTTGACGTTTGCTTCGCCCCGCGCGAGCCGAGCGAGGATGGCGCGCCTTGTCGAGTTCGCGAGTGCCGCGAACGTCGTGTCGAGCCGGTCGTCTGCGACGGTTACGTTCATCGGTCGCCCCTCGCTTTCCTGATTGGTTAATTAACCAATCAGGAAAGTACAGGCAGATCCTGCGGCCGTCAACCCCGCGCTGCCCGCTCCTCAGCGTGTGTGAACCAGTCGAGGAGCGGGGAGTACCGAGCAAGCTGTTCACAGCACCACGCGACGAACGTCGCGTCCGCGATGGTGTCGGGGTGGGGTTGGGTGTGGCTCAGGTGGAAGCCGTCGCGTCCCAGGAGATCGCCATAGGAATGGTCCTCGGCGTGGGAGCGCGGTGCTCGCACCCGGTCGGGGTCACCGAGCTCGGCGCCACGGTCGACGAGTTGGTCGACGATCTCGCGAAGTCAGGGGCCGTGCTCGGGGTCCGTGACCGCGGATCGATACCGGTCGAGGTGCTGGCCGCGCAGGCCGATTCGCCCGGCTCCGAGCTACACGGTGCTCGAAGTGATCCGCATGATCCCCGCCGGGCCGGACCCGGCGTCGGCCTCCCCGATCCAGAAGAGGAAGTCGATATGCGTCTTGTAGGGGGTCTTGTCGGCGGCGAAACGGACGTCGGCGGTTGATGCGGAACAGCGAGCGGCCGATCCTCAGATCACCGCGGTCGCCGACCTGAAGCCAGCGAATGCGGTCATCGGCGCTTCGGTTTCGCCTTGGCTGGCGGCATGGTCGATACGTGCTCGTAAGCGTGGTCAAGCAGGGCGCGCCATGATCGGCTGCGATCGACCGGGATGGCGGCCCATTCTCGGAACCGGCGTCCTGCCGGCGCGAACGATTCCGCTCGCCCGGCGTGGACGAGCTCGTCAACGCCGGCCTCGGGGAGCTTCACCAACAACGCTCCGGTCTTACGGTCCCACGAGGCGAAGAACGCGCCGTCGACACGCAAGCACGGAAGTCCCATCATCGTCGAGCGGGTCACGCTCGGTCGCTCAGCCAGCAGCGGTTCAGCGAGAGCCCAGAACCGGGCCTCGTGCGCAGACAGATCCGTCATCGTTGAAGCTCCTCTGGCGTCGGAACGCGCTGGTCGACGAACGGATCAGGCCCGGGCGGTCGGTCCTCCGATGCCCCACGCAGGCGGGCGAGGTAGTGGGTCCAGCCGCCGTTGTGCGCGTCGGCTGCCAGATCGTCGAGGCCGCGGTGCACAAGCCTGAGTCGCGTGGCGTCGGGACCTTCGACGTGGAGGTCGATCTCGACGGTGGTCGACCCCGGCGGGATCTCGACCTCGGAACGTTCCCAGCCGTAG
>JANPEN010000619.1:0-3298 GCA_031422955.1 Acidimicrobiia bacterium | reverse complement strand
GCCCTGGCGGCCGCGGCCGCCGGCGCCGGCCCTGGCCCTGCCCCCGCACCCGCGGCCGGGTCGTTTTTCGCCGCCGGCGGTCCCGGGATGGGCGCCCCCGCCCCGCGGGGGGTACCGGTGGCCGCCCAGGCGGCTCCCGCCACGCTCATGTCCCCACGTTCTCCTGCGCCGCCTCCACCACCGGCGGCAGGGACGCCATCTCCGCAACCGCAGTCGTTGCCAGGGGCCGGGGCCGCCGCCCCCGCTGGATTTCTGCCCCATCCCGGAACGCCCGGTCCGCCCGGACGGGTCGGACCCTCGGCGGTCTCGCCGGGTTCGCCCCCACCGGCGGGGTACGGATCGGGCCCGCCGTCGTCGGGTGGGTTCGGGCCAGCTCCGCCTGCGCCATGGTCGGGCCCACCGCCGGCTAGCAGGGGACCATCGGGGCCGCCTTCGCCTGGCTCGGGCCCGCCCCCAGTCGCCCCCTTGTCGTTGGGAGCCCCGGAGCCCAAGGGCCGATCCAAGGCCAAGATCCTGGTTCCCATGCTGGTGGTGGCGCTGCTGGCCGCTGGAGGTGGTGCCTATCTGTTGAGCAGGGGAGGTTCGGACACCCCCACCGAGGACATAGCCAGCGGGGCAGGCCCCGGCGAGGACGTTGAGGTGGCGACCGCCGAATCGGCCCAACCGGCGGCCGACGAAGAAATGGTCGCCATACCTGCCGGTACCTTCACCCTGGGGTCGGACAAGCCCGAACCCAACGCGGCGGAGACGTTGACCCTCACCAAGGATCTGCCCGCCTTCTTCATTGACACGTTCGAGGTCTCCAACGAACAGTTCCAACAGTTCGTGGCCGAAAAGGAAGCAGCGGCGCCGTTGAGCTGGCCCGGTGGGCGTTTCCCCACCGAGTTGGCCGCTCGGCCCGTGCAGGGAGTCAGCTTCGACTGGGCCCAGGCCTACTGCGCCTCGCTGGGCAAGCGGCTGCCTTCGGAGGCCGAGTGGGAGGCGGCGGCCAGGGGCAACGAGGCCAGGGTGTTCCCGTGGGGGGCCAACGCGGCGGACGGCAAGCTGCCCGATTCCGGGACCTACGACCGGGGCACCCTGCCCACCAACGTCAGTGCGCTGGGCGTGTTCGATCTCACCGGCAACGCCTGGGAGTGGGTGGGGGAGTCCTACGACAAGCGGGTGGATTCCAAGCTGCGCATCTTGAGGGGCGGCCAGAACGGGTACTTGCGCAAGAGCAGTGTTCGCCTTCCGGTCAGCGCAGAGTCCAACGCCCTCAAGATCGCCGGGTTCCGGTGCGCAGCGGACAAGGTCGACCCTGACGCCAAGCCGCTCAGCTTTGGCGAGGTCGCCTTACCCGAGAAGGGCAACGAACCGGCGACCACCACGTTGCCGGCTGGGGTGTTGTTCCGCGACACCTTCGAAGACGCCACGTCGGGTTGGGTGGAATCCGCCACCGACACCAACCGCAAGGGTTATCACCCCAACGGCTTCTTCCACCTAGAGACCAAGACGGAGAACGCTGAGGTAACCGTGGAGAGCTCGGTGGCCCTCGACCCCTCCCAGAAGGTGAGCGTGGCCGGTTCGGTCTTCGTCGATCCGGCCAACACCAGCGTGGACGCCGGGCTGTTCATCTACGGGCTGCTGTTCCGGAGCAGCCTGGCCAAGGACGGCAAGGCGTTGATCTTCGTGGTCGATGCCCGCTCCAACGCATGGTTGGTGTGTAGTCGTGATCCGGTCACCGGCAAGTGGGTGCTCATCGAGAAGAAAAGTCGGACCATCCCCGACACGGTCAACTTGGAGGTCCGCATGAGCGGGCCCGACACCTACCAGTTCCTCATCGACGGATCCCAGGTGTTCTCCCAGACCATTGGCGGCTTCACCGGGACCGGTGCTGGTATGGCGCTGGTGAGCTACGCCGGTTCGAAGAAGGCCCACGTCCACTTCGACGAGTTCCAGATCCGCCAGCTCGGCTGAGCGAAAGAAGCAGCACCAACCATGGGTTACGTCCTCGGGGTCGATTTCGGCACCTCCTTCACCGCCGCAGTGGCGTACGCCAGCGGGGCCAGCCGGGTGGTGACCTTGGGCAAACGGGCCGGGGCGGTACCCACGGCCACTTTCGTCCGCGAGGACGGCACCCTGATCCACGGCGAGGACGCCTACCTCGTCGGCGCTCACGACCCCGACCGGTTGGTGCGCAATCTCAAACGTCGCCTGGCCGATCCGGCTGCGGTGCAGGTGGGCGGTCGGAGCTATCCGCCCGCCCACCTGATCTCGGCCTATCTGCGCTGGGTGGTAGATGCCGCCTCCCGTTCGGAGGGCGCCCCGCCGGACCGGCTGCTGTTCACCCACCCGGCCAACTGGCGCTCGCTGCGGTTGGACCAGTTCCGCCGGGCCCTGGCCGAAGGCGGGTTGACGGAGGTGTCCTTCGCTTCGGAGCCCTTTGCCGCCGCCGCTTTCCATGCCGTGAGCGGTCAGGTCAACTTGGGTGACCTCATCGGGGTCTACGACCTGGGCGGGGGAACCTTCGACGCGGCCGTACTTCGCCGCGTCGAGGCTGGTTTCGAGCTGGCTGGGGAGCCGGAAGGGGTGGAGCATCTCGGCGGCGTGGACTTCGATGACGTGTTGTTTCATCTGGTTCGTACCAGGGCAGGGGAGGCGTGGACGGCGGCGGAACGCAAGGGCGGGCCGTCCCTGGCGGTGGCGGTGGCCAGTGTGCGCCGGGAATGCATTGAGGCCAAAGAGGCCCTTTCCATCGACACCGAGGTGCAGGTGCCCGTCATGCTGCCGGGCGTCAACCTGGTGGTGAAGGTGACCCGCAACGACTTCGAGCGCCTCATCGCCCCCAGTGTGCAAGACACCATCGGCGCCTTTCGCCGTTCTCTTCGCCAAGCCGGTGTGAGCCCCTCTCAGCTTTCCGCGGTGCTTCTGGTGGGCGGCTCGGTGGCGCTGGGTGTGGTGCGCCTGGCCGTACGCGAGGTGGTGGGCGACCTGACCCCAGTCCTCGACGCCGATCCCAAGTACGCGGTGGCCAGGGGGGCGGCACTGTTGGCCGCTCAGGCCGAATTCGCCCTGGCCCCCTCGGTAGCGTCGGCGGCAGTCCCCGCGGCGGCCCCGGTCGGTCCGGTTTCGGGCTGGGACGCCCCGGTCGGTCCGGCCACGGTGGCAGCCAACGTCTTTTCGTCTCCACCGACGCCGCCCCGCCCGGCTTCGTTCGACCCAACCCAACCGCCCTCGGCCAGGCCATTGGCACCGGGGCCTGGCGCCATGGCGGCACCGAGCGGCCCAGCCCTGAGCAGCCTGGCCCCCCCGGTTGCGG
>JANPEN010000618.1:0-33299 GCA_031422955.1 Acidimicrobiia bacterium | reverse complement strand
GCCGAGGCGCGCATCGGGTTGATGGCAGGGAATTGGGAACCGGTGGCGGCCCCCGCGATCCCCATTGCCTTGACCGTGTTCGCCTTCAACCTGCTGGGTGACTGGCTCCGCATTCGCCTCGACCCAACTCAACGCAACCTGTAATGGTTCAAAACGCGGGGGACCTTGATGCCGCGATCGCGCTGAGCAATGCGGCAGTGGCGGCAGTTGTTCGTGGGGATCCCCGCCCGATTCACGAGCTGTACTCGCACGCCGAGGACGTCACCCTCGGCAACCCATTCGGGCCTTTCGTGCGGGGACGCCACGCAGTTGAGGCGACCACCGCAGCCGCTGCGGCCAGGTACCGAGACGGCGAGCTGACCGGTGTCGAGGAGCTTGCCCGTCATGAGAGTGAAGGGCTCGCTTGCGTGGTCGCCTTCGAGCATGCCCGGGCCCGCCTCGGTGAGAGCACGACCATGAGCACGCTGAGCCTTCGTGTCACCAGCGTCTATCGCCAAGAGGCGGAGGGGTGGCGGCTTGTGCATCGCCACGCCGATCCCATCACCACACCTCGCGGTACGGAGTCACTCGTAGAGCAGAGTTGACTCGACTCGACTCGACTTCGCCGATGGCGGGAAGACTACGGTGAGCGGCGGCCGCGAAAGACGGACGGTATCGGAGTTCGCCATGCACAGGGTCCTCATCACCGGCAGCGGCATCGTCTCGCCCATCGGCACCGATGTGGCCACCTTTCTGCACGCGCTGCACACCAACACCATCGGCATCGCTCCTGCCCCCTGGGTCGACGAGGAGACCTTCGCCTGGTGGGCCGTCGTGGCCGGCTTTGATCCCTCGGTGTGGATGGAAGAAACCGTGGTGGCGGGGACCGACCTGTTCTCCCAGTTCGCGGTGGCCGCCGCCGCCCAATGCGTGGCCGCCGCCGGGCTGGGGGAACTGCATCCCCGGCGAACCGCGGTAGTGCACGGCACCAGCATGGGCGGCATCCGGGCCCTGACCAAAGCCCAACATCAACTGGAACGTCACGGCGCGGCTGCGGTAGATCGCAAATCGATGATCCAGATGTTGCCCAACATGGCGGCCGCGCAGATCGCCATGCGATTCGGGCTGCACGGCCCACAACTCACGCTCAGCACCGCCTGTGCCTCCTCCATAGACGCCATCGGCACGGCCGCGCGACTACTCGCCGCCGGGACCGTGGACGTGGCGCTGGTGGGTGGCACCGAAGGCGGGCTGCCGCTGGCCAGCGGGAAACGCGACGGTGCCTTCGCCCCCGTATGGTTCCACGCCCAGGCCAGCTACGGCATGTTTCCTGCGGGCCGGGATCCTCGCCGAGCGTTGATCCCCTTCGATGTCGATCGGCAGGGCATCGTCACCGGCGACGGCAGCGCCATGCTGGTCCTAGAGACCGAGGCCCACGCCACCGCCCGTGGCGCCACCATCATGGGCGAGGTACTCGGCTATGGGTCCCTCGCCGATGGTTACCACCCGTCCTCACCGGAACCGACCGGTCGCTGGGAGGCTGAGGTCATGCTTGAGGCGCTGGCCGATGCCGGCTGCCAGCCCGGCGAGATCGACGCGCTGATCGCCCACGGCACCGGCACGCCAAAAGGCGACATCGCCGAGATCCGCGCCGTCAACGCGGTGCACGGGGGCCGGGACCTGCCCATGACCTCAATCAAGGGCCACACCGGACACACCGGCGCCGCCTCGGGCACGATGAGCGTGATCGCCGCGCTCGAAACGCTTCGGGCTGGCGTCTTCCCGAACGTAGCCGGCACCCGGACGGTGGAGCCGGAGGCCGATGTCCGCATTATTACCGGCCAACCGGTCAGCATCGAGGCTCGGACCATGCAGATCAACGCCTTCGGTTTCGGCGGCCAGAACTCCTCCTTGGTCATTCGGCGCCACGAGCCCTGACCCATCGAGCCTCCTCACCTGCGCCCCTGACGAGGAGAGCTGTGGACCTTCGCTCAGCTGAACGTCACGCCGGCGTAGCCCTGCTCGGCGACGGTGTTGATACGCCGCCGGAACTTGGGCGTTCCGCCGTTGTAGACGAGGTAGCGGGTCTTGCCGTGCTCATGGCCATCAACGTTGGAGTTGTAGCCGGTAAACCAGCTTTTCGCCTTGCGCATGAGCAACATCCCGTACATGGCAGCTACGTGGGCGGTCCATTCCTCCTCCGCTTCGGAGGTCGGCTCGGCCCGGCTCAGCCCGTTGTCGCGCATGTGGGCCAGCAGCCCAATCACCCAGTCCACACCCAGCTCGATACCACGCGGGAAGTTGGTGGAAGCCGAACCACTTTGCGGCCCGGTGGGCATGATCATGTTCGGGAAGCCTCGGGTCAACATGCCCAGGAAGGTCGAGGGCCCGTCGGCCCAACTGTCCCGTAGCCTCTCGCCGCCAACCCCCCGAATGTCGATTCGGTCATAGGCGCCGGTGGCCGCATCGAAGCCGGTGGCGTACACGATGACGTCGAATTCGTAGTCGCGCTCGCTCGTGCGGATGCCGGTGGGGGTGATGCACTCAATCGGCGTGTCCTGGAGGCTGACCAACTCGACGTTGTCGCGGTTGTACGCCTCGTAGTAGTTGGTCTCCATCGGCACGCGCTGCACACCGAAGCCGTGGTCTTTGGGGATGAGCTGCTCGGCCACGACAGGGTCATGCACACGGGAACGGATCTTGTCGGCAATGAAAGCAGAAAACTCTTCGTTGGCGAGCTCATCCATCAACACCTCCCGGAAGTTCCCGAACCAGATGCCGAAGCCCGGCTCTCCGTAGAGCTTCTCCCACGTGGCCAGCCGTTCCTCCCGTGACACCTCGAAGAACTTGCGGCGGTCCGGTTCGTGCAGGAACCCGCCTGGCGTTCGAGCGCAGATGGCGAAGACCTCGTCATAACGGGTCTTGAGGTCGGCCATCTCCTCCGCGGAGATCTCCGCGTTGTGCAGGGGCGCGCACCAGTTCGGCCGCCGCTGGAACACCGTCAGCGAACCCACCTTGTCCGCAATGGCGCCGATGATCTGCACCCCGGTCGCCCCGGTGCCCACCACCGCCACCCGCTTGCCCTCCAGTGGGACCGCCTCCTCGGGCCAGTGGTAGGTGTGGAACGAAGGTCCGGCGAAGCTGTCAAGGCCCTCGTAGCGGGGCAGGGTCGGCGCCGACAGCAGGCCGATGGCGGGAATGAAGAACCGGCAGGTGAACGTTTGACCATCGCGGAGACGCAACCGCCACAGGGTGGCGTCTTCGTCGAAGTGGGCCGACTCGACCACCGCGTTGAAACGCATGTGCCGGCGCAGGTCGAATTTGTCGGCCACGTAACTGAGATAGCGATGGTTCTCCGGCTGTCCCGAGAACCGCTCCTTCCAATCCCATTCCTGCAGCAACTCCTCGGAGAAGGAGTAGGCGTAGCTGACGCTCTCCGAATCGAACCGGGCGCCGGGATAGCGGTTCCAGAACCAGGTACCACCGAGGTCCGCCCCCGCCTCGAGCACGAGGGTGGGCACGCCCATCTGCAGGAGCTTGTACAGCTGGTAGATACCGCACACCCCCGCACCAATGACAATAGCTTCGTAGTGCGCTGCCGTCTCGGCGCTGTCCATGTTGTGCTCCCCCATCGGGTTGTGCTCCCCCATCGGCCCTGCCCCCGATGCGGTGGCGCCCGCGGCGAGGTGCCCCATAATCGTAGATGGCGGCGAACACCGAGCACGATCGACCCCCGCGGCTTACGCTGCGGGCGGCCAAACATCGAATCAGTAGGGGGAGCGCTCATGTCGCCGAGGGATGACGGACCGATGATTCTCGAGGGCTGCACGGTGCTGGATTTCACCCAGTACCTCGCCGGGGCCGGGGTGACCCGCATGATGGCAGAGCTCGGGGCGGACATCATCAAGGTCGAGATCCCCGAGGTGGGCGACGGTGGGCGCCTGCTGCCCTTCGCCGCCAACGGGCGCAGCGGGTTCTTCGTGCAGCACAACCGGGGCAAGAAGAGCCTGTGCGTGGACTGGAACCACCCGGAGGGCCAAGCGCTGCTGTTGGAGTTGGCACGCGACGTGGACATCGTGGCCGAGAACTTCTCCTCGGGCGACATCATGGCGAGGCGAGGCCTTGGCTACGAGTCAATTCGTGCGGTGAATCCCCAGATCATCTACCTGTCGGTGTCCTGCTTCGGGCGGGATTCGGCCTGGGCCGGCAAGCCGGGCTATGACTACATCTCCCAAGCCGTCTCGGGCATGATGCACATGACCGGTGATCCTGACAGCCCGCCCGGCATCGTGTGGTCGGCCCTGGGCGACACCAACGCCGCGGTACACGGTTTCGCTTCGCTTGGTTACGCGTTGTACCACCGCGAAAAGACCGGACGCGGCCAGTTCTTGGACATCTCCATGACCGATGCCCTTTTCCATTTCCACGAGGGTCAGTTGATGGCCCATCATCTAACCAACGGCGAAGTCGAGCCCAAACGCTTCGGCGCCCACCACGGGGCGGTGTTCCCGGCCGGCTGTTTCCGGGCACCGCAGGGTTACATCGTGGTGCTGGCATTGGACCTGCAATGGGCCAACGTGTGCCATTGCATCGGCCGGCCGGACCTGTTGGACAACCCGCGTTACACCACCCTGGCGCAGCGGGCGGAGCATCGAGCCGAGCTGATCCCCCTCATCGAGAACTGGATGGCCAGCTTCGCCCAAGACCAGGACGTGCTCGACGAGCTGGAACGCCACCACGTACCGGCCGGTCCGGTGCTCTCTCCCCTCGACGCCCTCGACCACCCCTACTTCAAGAGCCGCGACATGGTCCGCTGGGTCGATGACCCGGTGACCGGACCCATCCCGATCCCCGGCTTTCCGTTCAAGTTTTCCGCCCAACCCCAGCTGCCGGAACTGCGCGCCGCGGCCATCGGCGAACACAACCGCCAGATCCTGCAGGAGCGGCTCGGACGCAGCGATTCCGATGTGGCCGCGCTCATCGATGCTGGCGTGATCTACGAGCGCTCCACGCCGGACCAGCCGATCCCCCCCTGAAGCCGATGCCCTCCACCGAGTGGGGGTAGCCGGTTGTCCTCGGGCTGTGCGGGGCCGGCCGGTGGCGTGGTGCCAGACGCATCCGCACGACCAACCGCGAGCGCCCGTCAGCGCGGCAGCAGGTCCCCCATCGCCGGCGCGGTCAGCCGCAGCGGCAGTTCGGTGAGGGCAAGAAACGCACCATGGGCGGTAGGGGCGAAGGAGACATCCCCGTCGAGCTGGAGGTCGTAGCGCAACACTGCGTCGAGCAGCATCCGCAGCTCCACCTCAGCCAGGTGCGCCCCCGCGCAGCGGTGCACACCGTAGCCGTAGGCGAGATGGCCCCTGGCCTCACGATTGCTGTCATAGCGGTCGAGATCGAACCGCTCGGGGCACCCGAACTGGTTCGGATCCCGGTTGGCCGCCCCGTAGAGCAACATCACCCGATCACCCGCAGCCATGGCAACCCCACCGATGCGCACGGGGCGGGTGACCGTGCGGAAGAAGTTTTGCACGGGACTACGGTGACGAAGGCTCTCGTCAATGGCCCTTGGGATCAACGCTGGCTGTTCCCGCAGCCGTCGGGCCAAGGCCGGCTCGATGGCGAGCTGGTAGGCCAGGTTCGCCGCCGCCGCCAACGTGGTGTCATGGCCGGCGATGACGGCGCCGACCAGGAAGGAAGCCAGGCCCAGTTCCGGCATCGGCTCGCCGTCGACGCGCATACCGGCCAGCTCGGTCAGAAAATCATCTCGGGGCTGATCACGGCGTCGTTGCAGCTCCGCTCGTAACAGCCGCCCCAAGGTGGGCGGTACCGCCGATGCGCGGGCGGGCGTTGCTCCAACCGCGGCCGAGGCGGCAGCCGGACGGCTCAGCGCCGCCCAGGCCTGCTCGCTGAGGGTGCGGAGCTCCGCCACCATGTCCGCGTCGAGACCCAGCAGGTAGGCCACGATCTCGATGGGGAACGGCACCGCCACCTGGGCCACGAAGTCCCCGCCGCCACGGGCGGCAAGGTCATCCACCCGGCGTCGGGCGACCTCGGTGATGTAGGGCGTCGCTGCCGCCACCCTGGCCCGGCTCAGCAGATCTTGGTAGAGGTGGCGATAGAGGGTGTGCTCGGGCGGGTCCTGTTCCAAGGCGACTTGGTTGACCCGCCGTCCGCTCTGCACCGGGGAGACCACAGCACCGGCGGAGGAGAAGGTCCGCCAGTCACTCTCCGCCTGCACCACGTCCTCGTAGTGGGTGAGTATCCAGAACCCCCCGTACGCATCCGACCACGCCACCCGCTCACCCCGCAGCGCGTCGTAGTCCTGATACCGATCGGTATTGTCATCGACGTACCGCATGTGATGGTCGAAATGCGGGCAGCCCGACGGCAACCTGTAGGGGGCGGCACCGACCTCGCTCACGACCCGACGCCGTAGGCCGCGGCCAGCTCATCGAGCCCATCGTCGAGGTTGTCCAGGTTCCACTTCCGGCGCAGGTGCACGAGCAACTGGTCCGCACCCGCCTCGGCGAAGGCGGCCGCCTCCTCGGGACGGGCGGCATCACGATTCGGGCTCACCGTGATGTGCACGTCTTCGATGGGCCGGCCCTTCTCCTGCAGCAGTTGGGCCAGCGCAGCGCGCCGTTCCACCAAGGCGGTCGGGGTCACGTTGAAGGGCAACCAGTGGGCGCCGAGGCGGGCGACCCGGCGCAGGGCCACGTCGCTCTCGCCACCGATGTGAATGGGAGGGTGGGGCTGCTGCACCGGCTTGGGAAAGGCCCGGGAAGGCTCGAGCTGCCAGAACTCGCCCTGATGGGTGGATTCGGCGTCCATCCACAACCGGCGCATCAGCTCGATGTACTCGTCGTTGCGGGCGCCACGGCGTTCCCACGGCACCTGCAACGCCTCGAACTCCTCCCGCTGCCAGCCAACACCGATCCCGAAATCGACGCGACCGCCCGACAACCAATCGACGTTGGCCACCTCCTTGGCGGTATAGAGCGGGTTTCGTTGGGGCACCAGAATCACCCCCGTACCTAACCGTATGGTGGTGGTCTGCCCGGCCAGCCAGGCGAGGGTGGTGAACGGCTCGGCCATGCCCCCCTCACCGCTGAGGGGGAACTCGCCGCTGTCGGCGTAGGGGTATTCCTTGGCGTAACGGTCGAACAGCACCACGTGCTCCCCCACCCAGACCGAGTGGAAGCCGCGGGCCTCCGCCCCCTTGGCCGCAGCCGCCAGGAACGCCGGTGAGACAGGCGGAACGAACGCCCCCAGGAACAGACCGATGTGCATGGCGCGAACACTATCGGCCGCTCCGCCTTCGGCGCTGGGGTGACGCCGAGGGTTACGCTGCAAGCCATGAGCCTTGGTGCTGTGTCACATCTGGCCTTCGGCGTGCGGGACATGGACCGTTCGCTGGAGTTCTATCGAGACCGTCTGGGGATGGAGGTGACCAGCGACCGTGTCCACGCCACGGAACCGTCGCCCATGTACGCAGATCCGCAGGCCGCCACCAGCCGCAGGGTGGCCCAGCTGCGCTGGACAGAAGATCCCGACGCCGCCTTCCTGGTGCTGTCGAGCTTTCCCGTGGCCAGCGGGGAACCGTTACGGCTGGACCAGATCGGCATCCATCATGTCGCGCTTTGGGTGAAGGATCTCGCCGGAAAGGCGGAACGGCTGCGATCTCAAGGTGTGCGCTTCGTCATGGAACCGGCCGAGGTCGACGCCAGGGGGTACGGCGGAAGCAAGGGCGAGCGGGTCCTCACCTGCCTGTTCGAGGATCCCGACGGCATCATCCTGCAACTCGACGAACGCCTCGGCTGAACGCAACGTGCGCCGGCGACGGTTCCGCCCACCGGCGAGGCAGCCGCCTGCACCTTGGCGAGGAGCAACGAGTCCCCGGTGAACACGGTTTCCGACGGAGGCACCCGCCTGCGCTCCCCACGAGTGCTGCTCGCCTCGTGGACCTGCACGGCCATGGTGTTCGGCACCGTGGCCGGACCCGCGGTGGGCATTCTGGCCTCCACCCTCATCGACCGCTTCGAGCTGACCCGGGCCGACATCGGCCGCATGGCCGCCCTCTACGCGCTGGTCGGGGCGGCGGTCTCACCGCTCACCGGACGCCTGGCGGACCGCTTCGGCGGGACCCGCATGGTGGTGGCCACCTTCGCGGGGAGCTGTGTTGCCTTCCTGGCCTTCGCCGCGGCGGGTAGCTACGCCATGCTGCTGGTGGCCGCGGCCGTCTCTGGCATACCGAATGGTACGGGCAATCAGGCGACCAACCGGCTCATCGCCACCCAGATCCCCGCATCCGAACGGGGCGTGGTCACCGGGGTGAAACAGTCCGGCGTGCAACTCGGCCGTTTCCTGGCCGGGCTGATCCTGCCCACCAGCGTGGCCGCCTGGGGACTGACCCGCAGCTACCTGGTCGTTGCGGGGCTGGCCTTGCTCGGCGCAGCGGTCACCCTGGTGCTGCTCGGAGATCACGAGCCGGCTCGGCCCGCCCCCGCCAACCCCACCGACCGGCGCGGCGCGCCGCTGCCCCCTGCGGTGTGGTGGCTGTGCGGCTACGCCTTCCTCATGGGCGCGGCGGCGGGGGCCACCGGCGCCTTCACCGCCCTTTTCGCCGAGCAGGACGTCGGCCTGAGCAGGGCCGAGGCGGGCGTGCTGGTGGGCGTTACCGGTGGGGCCGCCGTGCTTTCACGCATTCTGCTTTCCCGTCTGGTGCAACACGTGCGCCACTACGGGCCGCCCTTGGCGTGGCTGGCGCTGGGCTCCAGCGCGTCGTTGTGCCTGACCGCGGCCGCTTCGGGCTGGGGCCGTTGGGCGTTGTGGTTGGGCGTCACCGGAGTGGCCATCACGGTCGGCTCGTGGAACAGCGTGGCCATGCTGGGGGCAATGGCGTCGGTGCCGCTGGCCCAGGCCGGCCGCTCCTCGGGCCGGGTGATGGTGGGCTTTCTCGGTGGTCTGGGCCTGGCGCCACCGTTGTTCGGCGCAGCGGTGGACCGCAGCGGCTCCTATGCCTGGTGCTGGCTCGGTCTCACCGCCACCAGCGTGCTGGCGCTGGTGGCCATGCTCTTGTGGTCCCGCCTCGACCGCCACCGGACCGCAACCGCGACGGTTGCGCCGAACCGGAACAGCTAACGTGCGCTCTCATGACATCGGGGGAGTTAGGCGGCCGTACCGCCATCTGCGGCGTCGGCCAGTCCGCCTACGGCCGGCGCATGGGACGCTCAGGTATTGACCTCGGGGCCGATGCGCTGGGCGCGGCGCTGGCCGATGCCGGGCTCACCCCCGGCGAGGTGGACGGCATGGTGGTCAGCTTCGGCTCCCCCGGCGGGGTCGACGCAGACACCTTGGCCTTCGCCTTGGGTCTCGATCTGGCCTTCTACTCCCAGACCTGGGGCCACGGGCGCTTCACCGCCACCGCCATCCAACACGCGGCCATGGCGGTAGCGGCCGGCATGTGCGACGTGGTCGCCTGCATGGCCGCGGTGTCCTTCTCCGGGGTTACCCGCCCGGGACGGGTCAAGGGCTCGCGAGGCTCAGCGGTGGGCGGAGACCGTGACCACGAAGGCGCTCGGGAAGCCGGCGGCGGCCACGGCGAGGACCCGGTGGTGGGCATGACCTCCCCCGGGGCGGGCGCCGCGCTGGCTGCCCAACGCTATTTCGCCCGTTTCGGGGCAACCTCGGAGCAGCTGGCGGCGGTGCCGGTGGCCTTCCGCCAAGGGGCTGCCCTCAACCCCGCCGCGATCATGCAAACACCCATCACCGTTGCGGATCATCAGGCCTCGCGCTACGTGTGCGAGCCGCTGCGCCTGCTGGACTACTGCCTGGTCAACGACGGCGCCGCCTGCGTGCTGGTCACCTCGGCCGAACGGGCCAGGGACCTGGCCCAAACACCGGTGGAGCTGGCCGCCATGCTGCCCCTGCCGGTCAGCCGGCGCGAGTTCATCTGGGCTTGGCCTGGTCTGGGCGTGGCCCAACAAGAGGACGGCTTGTGGGAACCGGGGGCACGCGAGCACGGCCTTTACGCCAACGCCGGCATCACCCGGGCCGACATCGACGCTTTCTTCACCTACGACGCCTTTTCCTTTGTGGTCTGGCCGGCGCTGGAGCGTTGGGGGTTCTGCCCGGTGGGCGAGGCTGCATCGTTCACCCAGAACGGGCGCATCGCGGTAGGCGGTGAGCTCCCCGTCAACACCCATGGCGGTTTGCTTTCCGAAGCTCACGTGATGGCCTGGAACCACCAGATCGAGATCGTCCGTCAGCTGCGCGGTCAGGCCGGGGCGCGTCAAGTACCTGACGCCACCCACATCCAATGGGGCAACGTGTACGGCGACTCGATCATCTACCGACGGGCGTCGTGAGCTACCAAGGCCCGCTGCCGGCCGTCACCAACCTCAACCGGCCGCACTGGGACGGGTTGCGCGAACATCGTTTGTTGGCGCCGCGCTGCGAGGGGTGCGGCTATGTCTGGTTGCCGCCGGGGCCCTGGTGCCCGTCCTGCTGGTCCCGCCAGATCAGCTGGCAGGAGCTGAGCGGGCGGGGCACGGTCAGCTCGTGGGTGCGTTTCCACCAGCAGTACTACCGGACCGGCCCCTTCGAGGTGCCCTACGCGGTGGCCGAGGTCACCCTGCAGGAGGGACCACGGCTTTACGGCCAACTGGTCGATGGGGTCGAGCCGACGGTCGGCTTGTCCGTGCAGGTCTCCTACGACGACGTGTCAGCGGACCTCACCCTGGTGCGTTTCCGTCCCGCCTGAACCGTGGCCGCGACGGTAGGCGCGAGGCAGGGGAAAGCTCCAGATCGATGGCCGGGGACCCGGCCGCCGCTACCATGTTCCTGAGCGCGGTGCTCTGCCCGGATCATGCTGCCTTCGCGGCGTGGTGCTACTCGAGGGGCTTTCGGCTGGCCGGGGACGGGGCCGAGTCCGCCAACGGGCGTTGGTTGGCCCTCCGGGTGCTGCAGCACACCGACCTCAAGGGCGTGACTTCGCTCGATCGAGTGGAGTACGCCGTCGACTTCTGGCGCAGGGGAACCCGCCAGCAAACCGAAGCGCTCGATGCCCTGGCCCGCTCACGACTTCGTCGGGCACCGAGGACACAACAATCCGCCCTCCCGCCCAGCCCCCGCGGCGCGCCGTGACCAAGCCGGGTGAGCACGCGAGAGCGGAGCGCGGGCATTGTCGCCTCGGGGTGGTCGGCTTTCGCCGGCAAGGCCCTGGACGGCGCCCATTTTTGCGTTCGGGATTAGGAGAGCGATAGCCCGAGGCTTAGGTTGGGACAACACCGTTAACGGTGCATCCCACATCCGGGCGGACGGAGGAGAAGGTTCCAATGAAAAAGCGTTGCAGAACATTACTGGCGGGGATGGCCCTGGTGACGGGGCTCACCGCCCTCGGGGGGACCCCGGCCGGAGCCGACGAGCGCGGCGATGAGGACCAAGTAGAGCTCGGGGCCTCACTCTCGGGCCTGAACGAGGTAGCTGCGGGAGATCCGGATGGCACCGGGGAGGCCGAGGTCAAGGTCGAGGGCACCGAGGTGTGTTGGGAGATCGGGGTGGCGAACATCGCCACGGTCGTCGCCGCGCACATCCATGTCGGCGCCATCGGTGCCAACGGTCCGGTCGTGGTGGACTTCCAGGGCCAGCTGGAGGGCTGCACGACGGTCAGCCCCGTGCTGGCCATGGCCCTGCGTAACACACCGCAGAACTACTATGTGAACGTCCACACCGCCGCTTTCTCGAGCGGAGCGGTTCGTGGCCAGCTGCGCAACGAGGACCAAAAGGCCGAGGAGGTCGAGTTCGAAACCCGGCTCAGCGGAGCAGCCGAGCGGCCCGGCCCAGGCGACCCTGACGGCAGCGGCAAGTTCCGGGCCGAGCTGGAAGGCACCCTGCTGTGCTGGACGATCAAGGAGAGGAACGTCGACCCGATCACCGCACGGCACATCCACGCCGCATCGGCCGACAGGGCCGGAGGGGTGGTCGTGCATTTCGACGCCGTAGCCCGGGGTTGTCGAGACATCACTGCGACGCTGGCGGCGGCCATCGTGGCCAACCCGGCCGGCTACTACGTCAACTCCCACAACGCTGCCTTCCCGGCCGGCGCAGTGCGGGGTCAGCTGGGCTGAGCTGCTGCGGGGCCCAGCTGGGGCGGATCTTCCGTCCCCGCTGGGCCCAATGGGGCCTCGCCGCGGACGCACCCGTGATGGCGGCCGGCGCGAGTATGCCGAGCAACCTTTCCCGGGCGAGCCGGCCGGTAGCATGGCCGTCGTGCGGGTCTCCCACGGCGAGCACCACCATCTGAGCCGGTCGGCCGAGCGCGGCCCGGCCCGTGGGCCATCTTGGCCGGGCGTCGTTGCGCATGGCCTTGTTCTTGCCTTGCTTCTGGCCGGGTGCACGACCTCGGAACGCTCCAATGCGGCCGGCCGCGACACGCCAATCTCCACCGTCGGGGATAACTCCACGGGGGCGGCCGAAAGCTCTGCTTCGAGCGCCCCCCGCGGTTCCTCCGCGCCAACGCGTAACGAGGGCGATGGCGCCCTGATCGACGCGGCTTGGGCCAACGACCTCGAACAGGCGCGTCAGCTCATCGCGGCCGGGGCCGATGTCAACGCCCAGGACGCCAGCCGTCAAAGCGCCTATTTGATCGCAACCAGCGAAGGCCACCTTGCCCTGCTGGAGTTGTTCCTCGCCCACGGTGCGGACGTGGCCGCGTTGGACAGCTACCGCGGCACCGGGCTCATCCGAGCCGCCGAACGGGGCCACGCCGACATCGTCGGTCGGCTCTTGCGCAGCGGGATCGACGTTAACCACGTCAACAACCTGGGCTGGACCGCCTTGCACGAGGCGGTCATCCTCGGCAACGGGAGCGAACGTTACGTGGACACCGTGCGCCTGCTCGTCGCCGGCGGAGCCGACGTGGGATTGGCCGCCGCCGAGGACGGCATCGCCGCACTCGAACACGCCGAGGCCCGCCAGCAACAACGAGTAGCGGCCACCCTGCGCGCCGCCGTTGCCGCCCCGGCCCTGCCGACACCGGCCGATGCAGCCCGCCAGTTGCTCGACGCCGCCGCAGCCGGCGACGCTGATCGCGCCGCTCTTGCCCTGCGGGCGGGCGCCGGAATCGAAACCCGCGATGGCAACCAACGCAGCCCACTGTTATTGGCGGCGGCGGCGGACCACGTCGAGACGGCCCGCCTGCTCGTCAGGCTGGGAGCGGACCCTGACGCGCTCGACGAGGCACACGACACCCCTTGGCTTGTCACCGGCGTGACCGGCAGCGTGGCCATGGCCGAGCTACTGCTGGGGGCGGGGGCCGACCTCACCATCACCAACCGCTTCGGAGGGCTGTCCATCATCCCCGCCAGCGAGCGCGGTCACGTGGCCTACGTCCGGCGGGTGGCGACCAGCGGCATCAATGTGAACCATGTCAACAACCTCGGTTGGACGGCGCTGCTCGAGGCGGTCATCCTCGGCGACGGCAGTGAGCCCTATCAGCAGATCGTGCGGATCCTCATCGACGCCGGCGCCGACCGGACCATTGCCGATTTCGACGGCACCTCCGCGCTGGACCACGCCCGCCGACGAAACCACGACGCTGTCGCCGCCATCCTCAGCCGCCCCTGAGACGCCATCCCGTCATCCACGTCGCGGCCCCCCAACAGCGCTTGTGGGTTACGGGGCGGTCACATGGTCCGCAAACGTGGACTGAAACGGTCCATCCACGAGGCCGCCTGCTCGATGCTCGCGATTCGCATCGACCAGAAAGCGGCGGCGTGCAGAGCGCAAGACGGCGGGCGCGTGAAGTTGGCGTTGATCAAGGCGCAATCCCGCTAGGCTCCGGAAAGTTACGCGCGAGACGATCCGAGGAGTGCATCACTATGGAAACCTCAAAGCAGAGCGGCGGAACGATCGTTCGAGGTGACGATGGAACGATCTATTTCATCCGGGACGAGGTCTTGCAGATGACCAAGGTAACCGAGCCCGAGATGGCCGCCTTCTGCGCCGAGTTGCTCGAGGAGAACGAGCCCGAAACCGCCGGTTTCGCTCTGGCGAGCGGAGGGCAGATCACCACCTTGGCGTTCAGCGGGCCCTTCCAGCAGTCAGCGGTGATCGACCCGAGCCGCGTGGCCAGCACCATCATGTGCCCGGGATCGATGAAGTCCGGCACGTTCCAGTCCCAGCCCGCCTTCCGCAGCGGCTTCTAGTCGAAGGGGCGGGTTTCGAGAAGACCCGGTTCCGGCCCGTGCGTGGAGATCAACGCGTCGATAGTGTCGATCTCCGCGCCGTGGGCGGGTTGCCCGCCGGTGAGCCGAAGCCACTGGCCGTGCGCGAGCCGTGCGGTTAGCAGCGCACTCCCGTCGGAGCGGTTGGGCCAGGGCCCTCCGCCTCCCAGTGCCTGCAGCCAGGCCACGTGCCAGCGTGCCGAGTCGAGTGGCCGCCCGGTGTCGGTGTGGAGCCTCCACATCTCGGTAGCCACGACCTCCCTCGGCAGTTCCGGCGGGTGGGTGGCCAACAGGTGCAACGCTCGCGCCGACAGCACGTACTGCGCTTCGCAGTACTGGGCACTCACCGCGGCAGCTTGCTGCCCGTCGCTGCGTTCCGCCAGGTCGCGCATTGCCCGGATCGACACGACGAGATCCGACCGTCCGATCTCGGCCACCCAGGCGGTGAACGCGTCGACATCGGGCGCTTCGATCAGCAGTTCGATCCCACACCCGCCGAGATCGGTGAAGGCGGCGGCGCGGGCCACTGTGGGAACGAGCCTGACAACGTGATCCAGCAGGAACGGGCGGCGTGCCCGTAGCTCGGTCAACTGTACGGCGAGCGCGACCGGCACTGACGGCGACGCGTTCATCGTGGCTGGCTCCCCTGATCGAGCACGCTCGCCACGACCTGCGCCATCTGTGGCGGATCGAGGCCCAGCCGGTTCCAGTGGAACACCGCAACAGCCGCGAACCACGTGCGCCGACCGACGCCGTGCGCAAGCGCGGCCTGCCGCAACCGCACGGCGACCCGCTCGTTGCCCGCTTGGAGCGCAGTCGCCAAGTGCAGCGGGATGGCGGTCTCCCCCATGCCGGCGCGCGGCTGCGGGGCCGGCGGCGCGCCCACCGAGGCGAGCAGTTCCTCGAGCTTCTTCCAGGCATCCCACCGCTCGGCGGAGTCGTCCACAACCCGGGTGGACAGATCCCCGAGCGCCGCCGCCGACCATTCGACCGGAGTCAGCTGCAGACCGCGGCCGCGAGCGAAGAGCACCGCGAGGGCGGTGTCGAAGGCGAAGTGGTCATGGGCCACGTCCATGCCCGAGGTGCCACCGAACCGGTAGACCTCGGGTTCGTAGACCGTCACCCCGACCGGTTGGAGCGGGTCCAGCGCCGTGCGGAAGGCCCTAAGGAGCGCATCGGGCTCGGCGCCGTCGAGCTCGACCCTCACCCGCATGCCGGGGGCTTTGCGGACGAACCACCAACGTCGCGGCCCGAACATTCTCCACAGCGGCGCCAGCGCCGCCCCGAGCTCCGCGGCGGTGACGGCGGCGGTAACGTCGAGCTGGATCCACTCCAGGTTCCGTGCTCGCAGGGCGTCGAGCGCGGCGAGCAGCTCGTCGTCGGGGTCCTTCACGTACGCCACCAGCTCACGGCGAGCTCGGCTGCATAGCGCCGCCCAGCACCGTCCGTGACGACGGTGCTCGGGGGCGGCTCAGCCAGCACGAGCGGCGGAGCCGGCCGTGGCAGCGAAGCGAACAACGCCTCGACCGCCAACGGGCTGCTCGCCGGCAGCAGCAACGGTGGCTCGAGTCCGACCCGCACGGTGACGCGCTCGGGTAGCGATGCGCCGCCCAGCAGCGCGGCCCACTGGGCGAAGCGCTCCGCCGGCTGGAGCGCGAGCACTTGCTCGACCCAGGCGGCGGCGGCCACCAGCCCGCGCCGGCGCAGCACGGAGGAGGAGGGCGAGGTGACCACCGCTGGGACGTGGCCGCCTGCGTCGAGCTCGGCGCGGGTGAGCGGCAAGCCGAAAGACAGCAGTTCCCATCCGTTGGCGTTGCTCAGCTCGGTGCCGAGCATGCTGAGGGGGTCCAGGCGTACCGAGCCGGCGGCGGAGTGGCACGAGGGGAACAGCCCTCGACCGTCGCGCTGCACTGCGGCGACGGCGGACGTCTCATCCGCCAAGTTGATGGTGAGCGCCCGCACGCTCGCCCGGTCGGCCAGATCGAGGATCTCGCCGTGGTGGCCCCGCCGGGCGGCGTCCACCGCCAGCACGTCACGAAACACCACGTCCACCACCGCCAGCCCGTCCGCGGCCATGGCGGCGGCGAACTCGCCAACCACGTCGGCCGCCACGTCGAGGTCGTGGTGGCGGCCACAGAACAGTGCTGGCTGGGGGCGGCCCCATTCGAGGTGCACCCGGTCACCGTCGAGCACCACCAGGTGGGCGCCGCACCGAGGCAGCTCGCCCGGGACGGCGGACCACGGTCCCCGCAACGCGGCCGGTCGTGCCACCACCACCCCGTCGACGCCGGCTGGCAGCGCCGCCCAGCGGTCTTCCACTGGCAGGTGCTCCTGCGTCCCGAAGTGCATGGCGAAGACGCCAGCGCGGGTGAGCGGGTCGGCTGGGTCCGCGTTCGCCGTCTCGGCGTCGGGCGCGACCACGGCCGCGCCGGCTGGGGCGGTGGTCGTCCAGCGCCACAGCTGTTCGAGGACCCCGCCTTGCTCGAGGAAATCGACATGGCGACGCCGGTATCGCTCGGCGGTGCCGTCCGCCGCCCACACCTCGATCAGATCCGTCAGCGCCTCGGCGACTGCGGTCCGCTCGGCGCAGCCCCACGTGACACGGAACGGCGCACCCCGATCTACCCGCAACGCCGGGGAACTCGCCGTGGGGGACCCCGGCGCGCCGACGGCCCGCCACAACGCCGCCACGATGGCGCGAGCGGATTCCTCCCGCCGGGCCAGCTGCGGGCCGTCGAGCTGATCGAACTGGGTGCTCATCGCTTCGCACAGCGCCGCCAATTCGCCCACCGCGATCGACCAGGCGTTACGGGCCGAGGGGGGCAGTTCCGCGGTGAGCCCGTCGAGCGCTGTCGAGGCGGCGCCTCCCAGCGGAATGCGGAGGCCAGGCACCAACATCCCGACGTCGCGCAGCCCGCGCAACGCCCCCCACAGCATCGCTTCGGCCTCAATCCCTTCGGCTGCTGCGGCCACGAACGGCGCCAGCCGCAACCGGTCCGTCGGCTCGTGTGCTTCGAACCAGGCGACGAGTTGGTCGACGAACGGCCGTTGCGGCAACCGCCGCCAGGTCCTGCCGTTGAACAGGACCCATCGCCCGTCACGGCGGTGCAGGGTGGCGTCGAGCCCGAAACGGCCATCCCGAAGGTACTCATCGGTATGGCCGAGCCATTGGCACAGCTCGGCGAAGGGCGCCACGGACGGGCTCACCCACCACTGCCCCTCGGCCTGGTCCACCCGCAACCCGTAACCGGGCGCAACGTCATCATCGGCGGTGGAGCGGACGGCCGCCACGCCGGCCCACGCTCCGTTCGGGGTCGGCCTGCCTGCGGCCCGGCAGACGAAGCGCACCACGGTGGCTTCCAGCCGCCGGTCCCGGGCCTTGGCGGTGCGGGCTCGCCCGCCGCCCCGCCGCCACCGCTGCGCGATGACAGGGTTCGCCAAGGTCAGAGCGCGATCGAAGGCAGCCGTGGTGGTGATCGCGGCGAGCTGCTCGCGCTGGGCGGCGACGGCCACGGCGTAGCGGTCCGCGTAGTCCGGATCACCCCGCCGCACCGCGTCCCACAAGGCGGGGCAGGCCAGGCCATCGAGGGTGCACAACGGCCAGCCGGCCACTCGCAACAACGCGGATCGGGCCACCTGCACCCTGCGTTCGGGCTGCCCGTGGTGGTCCTCCGGCCCGCTCGTCACAGCACTAGTCTTCCACCTGTCCGGCGTCCGAACCGGGCAGTCGGCTCCGTCGTGCCACGGCGGGCACCATACGAGGAGGTTGTTTGCGCGTCGCATTGCTGGAGCCGCCCGCCACGGACCCGCGCAGCCCCCACCTGGCAATGGCGTCGCTGCATGCCGCGCTGGCACTCGACGGGGTCGACGTCATGGTGATCGATGCCGGGGCGGAAGGCCTCGACTGGCTGCTGCAACCCGAACGCCTCGCCGCGGCCCTGACGGCACTGCCGTCCCGCACCGTTGCTGATCCGATGGCGGCGTTCCTGCGACGGATCGGTCCGCTGATCGTGGATGGGGTCACCGACGCCGGCCGGGTCCTGCGCGATCCCGAACGGTTCTTCGATCCGGCCCGCTGTGATGAGGCCCGGGAGCTGATCGGCCGTGCGGTACAGCTGCATAGCGTCGCCAACGGGCGGCACGACTACTCCATCGGACCGATCCGCTATCAGGTGAGCGGCATCGACCCATCCCGCCTGCGCGATCTCGAGACCGTGACCCGAGATCCGGCCGAGGGACCGTTCGGCGCGTACTTCGAGCGCGTTGCGGAGCGTCTCGCCGGCTGGAAGCCGAACGTGGTGGCGCTGTCGATCCTCAACCAACAGCAGATCATCCCTGGCCTCAGCCTTGCTCGGCTGCTGAAATCGCGTGGCCACTTCGTGGTCATCGGCGGCACGGTGTACGCCAAGTTCGTGGAGCAGCTGCGTGAACGTCCCCACTTCTTCGAGCTTTTCTGTGATGCGCTGTGCGCCTACGAAGGCGAAACCGCGATCCGTGCCATCGCCGCGGAGGCCGGCGACGCCGGGCGCGAGGGCCGGCCGGTACGCCTGGCGGGGCTGCCAAATCTGTTGTGGCTCGATGCCGCGACGAGCACGGTGCAGGCCGGACCAGTGCACAGCGAGGACGTAGCGGCGCTGCCGACCCCGTGCTTCGACGGTTTCGAGCTCGGCCAGTACCTCGTCCCCGAGCCGGTGCTGCCGATCCTCACCGGCAAGGGTTGTTACTTCAACCACTGCAAGTTCTGTGACATCCCGTTTATCAACCGGGTCGCGCCGCGGCCCTACCGTCGTCGCCGCCCCGAGCAGGTCGCCGCCGACATGGCCGAGTTGTGGCAGCGCCACGGTGCCCGCCACTTCGTGGTCACCGACGAGGCGCTGGCTCCGCGGTTCCTCTTGCAGATCGCCGAGGCCCTGACCGCGCACCCCGACCTCGATCCCCGCCTCGTCGGCTATGCCCGCTTCGAGCCCGGCTTCACCGCGGACGTGTGCCGTCAGCTGCACCGTGCCGGCCTACGTCGGGTGTTCTTCGGGCTGGAATCCGGTTCGCAGCGCATGCTCGACCACATGGTGAAGGGTGTGCGGTTGGAGACCGCCCACGAGGTGCTGGGCCATTGCGCGGCCGCCGGAATCGGGTTCCACCTGTTCTCCATGATCGGTCTTCCGACCGAGACCGAGGAGGACGCCCGCCAGACCCTGCAGTTCTTCCTCGACGAGATCGACCTCATCGACCATCCCCGCAACACCCTCGATCTGCACCCCTTCAACCTCGATCTCCGCACCGAGTACTTCGACAACGCCGAACAGTACGGGTTGGTGGTGGACCGGGCCGCGTTGCAGTCCTCGGACTTCCCGCTCGATGCGCCGGCGTGGATACCGACCGTCGGGCTGAGCCACGACGATTCCGCTCGGCTGATCGAGCAATACTCCGCGGTACTGCAGGCCGAGTTGCGCCGTTCCCGGGTGTTCCCCGCCCACGTGTACCCGTCCTTTGAGGAGTACTCGGTGCTCTACGCCGACCGCTTCGACGAGGACGGCACGTGGTCGCTGCGCTTCGCGTTGCCTCCCGAGGGCGACCCGACGCCCTGCACCCTCCGTTGGTGTGAACGCCTGGCATTGAGCCGGATCGACAGCGGCGTCCTCCTCAGCGCCATGGCCGGCGAACGGCCGCTGAGCAGTGCCGCGTTCGACTTGCTGAGCCCGGCGCCCGGCCCCGCACCCGCCTCGGAGTTGCTCGACGGGCTCGTGCAGCGCCTCGGATCCACGGTGGCAGCCGGCGCCTCTCAACGCGTTCGTTCGGAGCTGCGGGCCATCATCGATGATCTGTTGGGCGCCGGGCTGCTGCGCCTGGAAGTCGGCGCCGCCGAGGCGGTGGCGGGGTGACCGCCGGCGGGGCGACCACCGGCGGGACGGTGCCGGCCACCAAGGCATACCGGGCCGGGACGGACCGCGTGGTGGAACCGAGAGAGACGCTCGCCCGAGTGCGCCCGCTGTTTCCCATGATGGGCATCACCCGGGTGGCCGACGTGACCGGGCTTGATCACATCGGCATACCGGTGGTGATGGTCGTGCGGCCCAACGCGCGCTCCCTGTCCGTCGCCCAGGGCAAAGGTGTCGACTTCGACGCCGCCGCCGCATCTGGCGTAATGGAATCAATCGAGGCCTGGCACGCGGAGCGGCTCACGCTCCCGTTGCGGCTGGGCTCGGTGGCGGACCTGCGCTGGTCGCTGCCGCTCGTGGAAACGGCGGCGCTGCCCCGCTGCGCCGAGGTGCCGTTCTCCGACGACGCGCCGTTGCTGTGGTGCGAGGGGCGTGAGCTACTGGGGGCAGGCAGTTGCTTCGTCCCCTACGAACTGGTCCACACCAATTACACGCTGCCCCGTCCGACCGGTGCGGGCATGTTCCTGGCCACCTCGAATGGCTTGGCATCGGGCAACGTCCTGGCCGAAGCGACCTCCCACGCTCTGTGCGAGGTCATCGAGCGCGACTCCACGACCCTGTGGCACCTGCGTGGTGAGGCCGAGCAGGCCGGTACCCGCATCGATCTCGACACCGTGGACGAACCGCTCTGCCGGGGCGTACTCGACGCCTTCGAGCGGGCCGCGGTGGCCGTCGGGGTGTGGGACACGACGTCCGATGTCGGGGTGCCGTCCTTCTACTCGGTGATCCTGGACCGCGAGGACCACGCCATGAACCGGTTGCACGCGGCGGCCGGCATGGGCTGTCACCCCAAACGGTCCATCGCCCTGTTGCGGGCGTTGACCGAGGCCGCCCAGAGCCGTCTCACCGTCATTGCCGGCAGCCGTGACGACGTGGTGAGCGAGGACTACCGGCGCGCCCGGGCACCGCACCTGCTGGCCCGGGAACGAGCGCTGCTGGTGGGCGAGCGGGGTGTGCGGGCCTTCACCGAGGTCGCCAATCTCGACCATGACACCATTGATGAGGACATCGGCGAGCTCCTCAGCCGGCTGCGCCAGATCGGCGTCGAGCAGGTCGTCGCCGTCGACCTCACCAACCCCGACATCGGGGTGCCGGTGGTGCGGGTGGTGGTGCCGGGACTCGAGGCGGCCTCGGAGATCGACGGCTACCAGCCAGGCCGCCGAGCACGAGCCGCGGCCGAAGGGCGGGCCGGGTGAACGAGCTCGTGGTGTTCGCCGGGCCGACCATTGACGCCGACCACGTCCGCGACATGCTGCACGGTACGGGCACCGTGCTCGGCCCGGCCCGCCAGGGCGACGTGATGCGGGCCTGCCGGCTCGGTGCACGGCTCATCGCCATCATCGACGGCTACTTCCAGTCCGTCCCCGCCGTTTGGCACAAAGAGATCCTCTGGGCGATGGCCAACGGCGTGCACGTCTTCGGCGCAGCCAGCATGGGCGCGCTGCGAGCCGCCGAACTGCACACCTTCGGCATGGTGGGCGTAGGCACCATCTTCGAGTCCTTCCGTGACGGACTCCTCATCCGAGACGACGAAGTGGCGGTGGCACACGCCTCCGCCGAGCACGGCTACCGCAGCCTCTCCGAGGCAATGGTCAACATCCGGGCCACCGTGACCACGGCGCGCCAGGCCGGTGTGCTCGAGCCCGCCGAGGCACAGGTCGTACTGGACGAAGCAGCCGGCCGCTTCTACCCCGACCGACACTGGGCTGCGCTGTGCGCGGCACTGGACGGCCAGTCCGGCGCCCGCCTCAACGCCTTCCTGCGCCAGGGCGGCCGCGTCGATCAGAAACAGGCCGACGCGGTGACGCTGCTGGGGCGCATCTGGGCCGACCGCGCCGCGTGGTGCAGCCCGAAGACGGTCAGCTTCACGCTCTCGCACACGGTGTGGTTCGACCACCTCCATCGCCATGCCGGGCAGTTCTCCGCCGTCGATGACGGCAGCGCCGCCGTGGGGGTGAGCGAAACCGACATCGACGACGAGTTGCGCCTCCACCGCCACTTCCGGCCGGCCTTGCGGGCCACCCTGCTGCGCCATCTGAGTGGTGAGGAGGCACAGCGCAAGGGCTTGCAGGTCGCCGCCGAGCAGGTCGCCGCTTACGCCAACGACGTCTGCCACGACCTCGGCCTCGTGGACCAGGCGTCCTTCGAGCGATGGCTGGACCGCAACGGACTCACCCTGCAACGGTTCAACGAGCTGATGGAGACGGAGCTGCGCCGCAGCCTGGTCATGGCGGACATCAGCCACGCGGCCCGCCCGGCCCTGGCCGACGGCCTCCGCCTGGCCGGCTTGTGGCCCGCCGTCACCGCCCGCGCCGCCCGCAAGGTGCAGCTGCTCGACCAGGCCGGGCTGGCCGATCCCGGTCTCGAACACAGCGGCCTGGGTGCCCAGCAGGAACTCATCGAGTGGTGGCTGGACCGGCTCGGCATGCCCGAGAGCGAACGGGTCCTCGACCTCGACGCGCTCGCCCACCGGGTCGACTTCGCGGATCGTGACCAGCTCCTGCAGGCGTTGTTGCGTGAGTACTGCGCCACCATGCTGGGGCTCGAACCCCTCGAAGACGAAGGGCTCCACTGGTGAGCGCGGACCGCTCACTGCGCCTGAGGGCGGACGCCGCCCTCAACGTCGGCTACCAGGACCGCACGCCGTTCGGCAGCCCCCACGGGCAGGGGCCAGAGCTGTCCGTGCGCCACGCCTTCGCCCTGCTCGTGGACGCGCTCGAAGCTGGTCACGAGCCCCTCACCACCACCGCTGACGCGGCCGGGCTGCTCCACCGGCTGGCGCAGCAGCCCGCCTTCGGCGCGCTGAGCACACCGCACCCCGACGGCTGGCAGGTACGGCCCGAGGTGCTCTTCCCCGACCCGGCCCGTAACCGACCTGGCCTGCTCACCGTGGCCCGGCCGGATACCGACCATGTCGTGCGGGCCCGGCTCCCCCGGGCCTTCTGGCCCGACGCCCACGACCTCATCGCCTCGCTGGCCTGCGACGCGCTGCACCCCGACCAGCGGCGGCGCCTGCGCCCGGAACTGCAGGAGTTCGTGGCGCTGATGGAACGGGAACAACTGCTCGAGCCGGCCGAAGCGGCCGACGCCTCGCACCGGGGCGGCCCGAACGCCGATTTCATCTTCGTGGGCCACAACACCGTCGCGGTGCGCTCCGCCACGACCGTCGCGCTGGTGGACCCACTGCTCGTCGCCCGTTCGATCCACAACCCGCCGGGCTATCAACCGCTACAGCTGCGTGAGCTGGGCCCGCCCGACGTGGTGGCCATCACCCACGCCCACCCCGACCACTTCGACCCCGCCAGTCTGCTGCGGATGCCGCGCTCCACCACGCTGGTGGTGCCGTGGATTGAACGGGAATCGCTGCTCAGCGTCGACCTCGCCCGGCGCGCCCGCGAGTTGGGCTTCGAGGACGTCAGGGCGCTCCGTTGGGGTGAGTGCTGCACCGTGGGCGACCTGCGGATCACCGCCTACCCGTTTTACGGCGAACAACCGACCGATAGCCAGTGGCTGCACCAGGAGATCCGCAACCAGGGCTGCACGTACCGCATCGATACGCCGAGCACCTCGGCGGTGTTCCTGGCCGATTCAGGCCGCGACCACCTCGGCGACGCCCGCCAGATGGCCCTGCAGGCCCGACGGGCGGACGGGCCGGTGGACGTGGTGTTCGGCGGCTACCGCGGCTGGCTGACCTATCCGGTGCAGCTGCTGGCGTCGTCGGTGGCACGGTACTTCCTGTTCGTGCCACCGGACCTGTGGCAGTGCCGGATGACGATGATGGCCACCCCTGACATGGCGCTCGACATCGCGGAGCGGTGGGGTGCCAAGGTGCTCGTCCCCTACGCCGACGGCGGCGCACCGTGGTACTCGCGCTTGGGCCTCGGGCCGAGCTACGAGGATCCGGCATCGGAGGTACCCGGCTTCGACCTGTTCCCGGAGCGCGTGCTCGACGCGAGCCGCCAGCGCAGCGCGACCGGTCCCGGTACAGCCATCGGCTCGCCCGTCTCGGTGGTCGTGTTACGTCCCGGCCAAGGTCTGCGTTGCTCGGAGCAGACCGAGGTTGTCGAGGTCGACGAGCACAGGTGGCCTACGCTGCGGTGACGCCATGGCCGTGACAATCCAGGTAACCGAGCCCGACGGCGAGTCCCGGCGTCTCCTCGTGACCGGCCCGCTGGACATCGGACGTGATGCCTACGGACTGCGCCTCGCCGATCAATCGGTGTCGCGCCGTCACGCTCGCCTTGAGCTGACCGGTGAGGACCGGCTGCTCGTCACCGACCTCGGCAGCTCCTACGGCAGCACCATCGACGGGCACCGCCTCGAGGGCCCCGCGGTGCTCGAGCCCGGATCGGTCCTGACCGTCGGCGAGACCCGCATCCACATCGTGGCGCCGGCCACGGCACCGCCGCCGGCTCAAGATGCGCGGCTGGCGGGGACCAACCCGCCCGCTGCGCCACCGCCTCCCTCGTGGCCCGCCCCGGTCGCCGCGCTCCCGCCGCAGCCGCCGGCCAACCCGCCCGTCGCCGCGAGCAGCGGGCTGGCGGTGGTGCGCGGCGACGGCATTGAGGTGGCCTTCGTGCCCGGTACGCCCGCCGAGCGTTTCGCCGGTTCCACGTTGAGGGCGGCCCGCAAGGCCCGGCGTCGCCTGGCCGGCTTCGGTACGGAGGCGGCCGGCGGAGGGATCCGCATCTACCTGGTCGGCCCGTTCCCCGACCCAGCCGATCCCCGACGGCTGGTCACCCACGGCACGGTGGTCGACGCGGCGACCAACCAGATCTGGATGGCGGTCTCGCCCGAAGCGCCGCCCGACGAACCCGAACGTGCCCTCGCCCTGGTCTTCGCCGGCGGGCTGCCCGCCGGCCCGGCGCTCAGCTGGCTGGTGGAAGGCTACGCGCTGCACGTCGCTGACGTCGGCGACGTCGACCGTGCCCTGCGCGGGCGCGAGCTGCCCGACCTCGCTGACGCCGATGACCAACTGCGGGCCGCCATGTGCGCATCGTTCGTGGGCCACCTCATCCGTCTGCGGGACGCGGCCACCGTCCGAGAGCTGTTGGTCCACGCCACACCGGATGATCTCGATGCTGCCTTCCGGCGCCACTTCGGCGCGCCACTGGGGGAACTCGGCGCGGCCTGGCGAGCCGGCCTGGCCGAGGTGGCAGGCTCGGCCAAGGGAGCGCTCGGTCAGTTCCTCCGCCTGTCCTGGCGGTACCTGCGCCCCCACCGGTTGCGACAGGCCGAGATCTTCCTGTTGATGGGGTTGGGACTGGCCTTCACCGTTGTGCTGCCGTTCGCCACCCGGCAGCTGTTCGACGTGGGGCTGCCGAGCGGTGATATGAGCAAGGTCTTCGGCCTGCTCGGGCTGCTGCTGGGGGCGTTCGCGCTGTCGCTGCTGGCGGGGCTGCGCCGCTCCTACGTGTCCGGCTACGTCAGCGGCGCGTTGGTACGCGATCTCCGCAACGAGATGTTCGACCGCCTGCAGCACCTTCCCACCAGCTGGTACCGCGGAGCCAGCCAGGGTGATGTGCTGACCCGACTGTTCTCCGATGTGACCTTGGTGGAGGACGGGTTGTCCTCCACGCTGCGCGAGGGCATCTTCCAAGTGCTGTCGATAGTGGTCACCGCCGTGATCCTTTTGCAGCTCGACCCCATGCTGGCGATCATCGTCCTCGTCGGCACGCCGGTGGTGGCGCTCGTCTATCGCACCATGGGCGCCGGTGCACGGCAGCGTTCCCTGGTGGTGCAGGAGCAGACGGGCTCCTTGATGAACGTGGCCGCCGAGAACCACACCGCCGAGCAGGTCGTGAAGGTCTACGGCCTGCAGGGCGTCGAGCACGAGCGGTTCCGGACCGTGGGTGAGCGGCTGTTCCGCAGCGAGCGCCGCCTGGCGTTGTTCTCCGGCATCTTCGGGCTGCTCGTCAACGGCATCGTCACGCTACTGCGCATAACTGTTCTGGCCGTCGGCTCGTGGCAGGTCATCAACGGGCGCATGACGCTCGGTACCCTCGTCGCCTTCCTGGGGGTGATGGGCGAGCTGATCGGTCCGGTCACGACGCTGACCACCATCGGGCAGAGCCTGCAATCCGCATCGGGCGCGCTCGAACGCATCGAGGAGATCTTGCACAGCCCGGGGGCGGCGGGTGACCAAGGGGGCGTGGCCGCCCCGCTGCGACGCGACCTTCGCTTTGTCAGTGTGGGCTTTAGTTACGGGACGGGACCGCGGGTGCTCGATGAGGTCGATCTCACCATCGCCCGGGGCGAACGGGTGGCGGTGGTCGGCCCGTCGGGGTCGGGAAAGTCCACCGTGCTGCGCCTGCTGATGCGGCTGCACGATCCCGATGAAGGCTCCATCCTCTACGACGGGACCGAGATCCGCCAGCTGTCCGCTGCGTCGGTACGAGCGCGGATGGGCGTGGTATTCCAGGACAGTTTCCTTTTCGACGGCACGGTGGCGGAGAACATCGCCCTCGGTAACCCTGCTGCTGACGACGCCGCCATCGCCGCGGCCGCTTCTGCGGCGGAGCTCGATGAGGTCCTCGCCGCGTTGCCGGGCGGATACCTGGCGCAGGTGGGGCCCGGAGGCGCCAACCTGTCCGGCGGTCAGCGCCAGCGGGTGGCCATTGCCCGGGCGCTGGTGCGCGATCCCGACGTACTGCTGCTGGACGAGGCCACTTCCGCGCTGGACTCCCAGACCGAGCGGCGCCTGGTCGAGACGCTCGATCGGGTCAGCCGGGGACGCACGACCATCGCCATCACCCACCGCCTGGGCTCCGTCGTGGGCTACGACCGGATCGTGGTGCTGGAACGGGGACGAGTGGCGGAGGTCGGCACCCACGCGGAACTGCTCGCCGTCGGCGGCCTCTATGCTCGCCTCTGGGCGGAACAGACCGGCGCGGCGACACCGGCGGGTGCCGCCGATCTGATCGGGGCGTTGCGTCGCCTGCCGTTCCTGGCCGGGCTCGACGACGCGGTGCTCGCCGAAGTGGGCCGCCGCCTCATTCCGCTCACGCTGGATGCCGGGCAGTCCTTGACCGAACGCAGTGACGCCGCCGCGGTGCTCGTGTCGGGCAGGGCGGTAGTGCGGGCCGCCGCCCTGGGCGGTCCGGCCGAGATCGTCGAGCTCGGGCCCGGTGACGCGTTCGGGGTCTCGGCCATGCTCGGTGATCCGTCCGGCAGCGAACTTGTGGCCCTGGAGCGGGTCGAGCTGCGTGATCTAGGGCGACCGGTGCTCGATGCGCTGGCCCGCGAGTTCCCGGTGGTTGACCAGGCGCTGCGGGGCCGCGGTGACGGGCCAGCGCCCCAGCGTTCCACCGGCGTCCGGCGCATGGCTCGCCTTACCCTGATGGGCGCCGCTTTCGGGTCCGACACCGCCACCAACAGTGGGGGGGTAGTCGATGCCGGTTAGCGCGGTGGAGACGTTGCTGCGCAACGCCGTGACGGCCAGCGGTGCAACCGCGGGTTGGATCGTGGCCCGCGCCGCGGACGGTCTGCAGGTAGTTGCCTACTGTGGGCCCGAAGATCCCGGTCGGTATCTCGGGGCGACGTTCGCGGTGGCCGCCGCCGGTACTGCCGGTCTGGCGGCGGTGTCGGGCCAGCCGATCGCCGTGCGGCCCCGGCCGGGTGACGTGCTGGTCGGCCAAGGGCCCATGTCGCTGCTGGGCCAGCCCCCGGCCTGCTATGTGAGCATCCCCTGCAGCGACGAGGACGGTGTCGTTGGGGTGCTGGAGGTAGTGGACAAGCAGGCCGCTACTTCCTTCGACATCGACGACATCGAGTTGCTGTCCCTCCTGGGCGATGTGGCTGCCGCCCTCCTACGCGAGCGAGAGGAACGGACGGTGGCGGCGGTCGCCCCGAGCCCGCTCGATGACCTGAAGGGCCGGCGGCCGGCGGTGCACCGAGCGCTGATCGGGCTCATCGATGCGCTGGGCGCCGACTGATGATGGGACCCTCACCCCGCCCCGCGTACAGCCGCGACTCCCAGGTGGTCCGCCTCGACCAGGTACCCGACCTCGACCGTATCTCCGCCCAGTGGGCTTGGGGAGGATCCACCGGCGAGCGGGTGCGGGTGGCGGTCATCGACAGTGGGATCGACGCCGATCATCCGTCGTTAGAAGGCTGTGTCGACCACGACGGCGGGGTCGAGGTCCGCATTGATGCCGACGACAGAATCCACATCGTGCCCGGCGCGCAGGCCGATGCGTTCGGGCATGGCACCGCGTGCGCGGGCATCATCCATTCCCTGGCGCCCGCCGCCACCATTACGAGCGTGAAGGTGCTCGACGCCAGCCTCACCGGCAAGGCCAAGCAGTTCAGCGCCGGGCTGCAGTGGGCGATCGAACAGCGCTTCGACGTGATCAACCTGTCGCTCGGTACCCGCCGGGCCGACGTCGCCTTCGAGCTGCATCAGCTGTGTGACGCCGCATACTTCAATGGCACGGCAATCGTGACGGCGGCCAACAACGTGAACCGCATGAGCTTCCCGTCGTTGTTCGCCTCGGTGATCAGCGTGGCCTGCAACACCGGAAGCGACCCCGAGCGCTTCCATTTCAACCCGGCGCCACCAACGGAGTTCCTGGCGCGCGGCATCGACGTGGACGTGGCCTGGCTCAACGGTGGGCGCACGACGGCGACGGGCAACTCGTTCGCCGCGCCACACGTCAGCGGCATCGTGGCCCGCATCCTGGCCAAGCACCCCGATCTCCGCCCCTTCCAGCTCAAGTCGGTGCTGTGGGCCACCGCGACCAACGTCACCGAGGCCCGAGCCCGAGCCGGGCGGATCAGCCGGGTGATGTCGTTGGTGGCGCCGCAGCAACGATCCGGGACGTTCCCCGCCGGGCCACGCTGAGCACCGAAGCCGCCCGCCCGGCACGGCCGGCTCCCGGGGTCAGTCCGTCGTGCAGTTCTGCATGACCGAGCGCACGGCGGGGGGCAGCACTTCGGTCCGCTGCTCGAAATAGGAGGTCGCCTGATCGATCTCCGCAGCCAGCACGGTGCCGGGAAGCGCGTCACCGACGCAACGGCAGAACCCGTCACGGCCCCGCAGTCCGAGCGATCGACAGGCCGCCTCGAACTCGTCAAGCGATGCCGTGGGGATCACCGCCCCGGCGCGGTCCAACGGCGGCGTTACCGTCGTGGGGGCCAACGCGGTGGTGGTGGGCGTGGACGCCGTGCCGGAACCTCGACCCGACATTGCAACGGCGGCGGCGGCGACCACCGCGACCACCGTCAGAGCGAGAACTACGCCGACAATCACACGCCGGGACCCACCGCTCCGCCGGGAAGGCGTGAACGGCGCCAGCGCCACCCCCGACGGGGCGAAGGACGTTCTCGCTGCTGGCGACGGACCCGCGGGGCCTGCGGGGCCGGGCGGGCCGACCGGCGGCGGGGTGGCGGGTCGCACCGGTCGGTCCTCCGCCACCAGCGTCGGCGGCTCGGGGGGAACCCTTCGGTTGGGCCCGGCCACGCGTCGATCCGTGGCGGCAGGGTCGGGCGGCGCGGGCGCCGAGGTGTTATTTACGCGGGACCGGGGGGCGATGGTCGCCATCGGGTCGGGCGACGCCACCGGGTCCCGCACCGTCACGATCGGGTCCCGCTCTGCCGTCGGCGGCGCGGAGATGGACACCGGGCCGCGCTCATCCGTGGGGGTCGAGCCCCGCAGCACGAAGCCGGTCACCTCGGCGCCGGTGCCAGCCGCCGCCGGAGCAGCCATGGTGCTGCCGCGGGCTGCCGTCTCGTAGAACGTGCCCAGCCGGGGGTGGCCACCCGTGGCGGTGCGGGTCGTGAGCGACGGGAGGCGCCGTGCGGGGGCGGGTCGCGACGCCTGCCGGAAGGCATCCACCAGGCGACCGGTGAGCCGGAGTTCCACACCGGCGTCCCGCATCCAGCCGGAGCCGAAGACCGTGCTCGCCGCCTGGGCGATGGCCACCGCGAACGCCTCCGCCGATTCGTAGCGTTGCGCCGGGTCCTTGGCCAGGCCCCGCATGACCGCACGGGCCAGCGGTTCGGCGACGTCGGGGTTGGTCTCCACCAGCGGGATGGGCATCTCATGCACGTGCTGGTAGAGCTGCGCCATCGCGGTGTCCGCCGGTGGGAACGGCAGCCGGCCCGACAACAACTCGTAGGCGAGGATCGCCGTCGCGTACACGTCGGACTCCGGTCCGACGTGCTGGCCTCTCGCCTGCTCGGGCGACATGTACGCCGGTGTGCCGATCAAGTCGCCGTGGCGCGTCAACCCGCTGCCAATGCCGATGATCTTGGCCACTCCGAAGTCGCTCAACTTGGGCACGTCACCGCTGTCGAACAGGACGTTCTCCGGTTTGACGTCGCGATGGACCCGGCCGAGACGGTGGGCGGCGTGCAGCGCCGAGGACACCGCGATCACCAGCGCGCACGCGGTGTCCTGCAGTTCCCCCTGGACCTCGAAGCGCTCGGCCAGGTTGCGGGCCTGCATGCGCTCCATGATGATGGCCAGCACGCCGTCCTTGTCCAAGAAGTCGAACACCGACACCACGTGCGGATGGCTGAGCCGGGCGGCGAACTGCGCCTCCTCTTCGAAGCGAGCGCGCACCTCGGGATCGGCCGCGAACGCTCTCGGGAGCATCTTGATGGCGACTTGGCGGCGCAGGCGTTGGTGCACCCCGGCGTAGACGATGCCCCATCCGCCGCGACCGAGTTCGTCACCCAGTTCGTAGCCGACCAGCGCTGCCTGCAGCACCTCCCGGTCGCGTTCCATTCACCCAGGCTAGAGGCAGGACCCGTCGGCGGCGCGGAGTGGTCCGGTCCGGGCCGATAGCCAGCACCTTCGGCGGGTCCGCGTCCGGTTCGAGGCGGATATCGTTCGGGCGGCGTTGCCCGGATTTGCTCGTAACGGATTACGCTTACGCGTGTGAGCAGCACTGCGAGGGTTACGATCTCTCTGCCGGCTGAGATTCGATAGAGGGCTGCCCCACGAGTGGCCGAGGCGACAGGTGTCCCATTCTCTGCTGTGGTGCAAGACGCGTTGGCGACGTGGTTGCGGTCTCGGCTCGTGGACGCGTGGCTTGCCGAACACCAAGCCGCCCACGGTGTGTTCAGCGAAGACGAACTGCGCTCGCTTGCTGCAGAGGTCGGCGTTCCGTACCTGCCGCCCAAGAAGCGTAGCAGCGCGGTATGAAGCTGCTGCTCGACGCGCTCCTCGCCCAACTCGCCCTACCCGGCGACCAGATCCTCACCAGCGACCCCGGCGACTTCGCCAACCTCCTCCAAACACGCAACATCACCGCCAGGATCATCACCATTTAGTTTCCTGATACGGAAGTTCACAAAGTATTTCGGCTGGCCTAGTCGCCGAGTTCGGCCAGCTCGTTGACGAGCGAACCCACAGACTTGTGAGCGGCCTTCTGGGTGCGCCATTCCCATTCGAGCACGTGGCCACGTTGGTGGATCTCTCCCACGGAGCCGCTCAGCCCTGCGTGTCGAACGGGGCGTGGGCGGTTGCCTCGACAGCTGCTGGGTCGGCGAGGCGGGCGAGCGCTACCTCTTCGGCCAGACCAGGGGGCAGCCGAAGACCTCGACCTCGACTACTGAGCGCATCTCGACCGGTCGATGGCATTTACCGTGGTCTACGACGCCGATGTGCTGCACCCGCCGTCGGTGCGGGACCTGCTCCTGCGCCTCGCGGTCACCGGCTTGTTCCAAGCCCGATGGAGTGAGCAGATCCTCGACGAGATGGTCGACTCGATCATCCGTCAGCGACCCGAGCTGGCAGCCCGGCTCGCCCGCACCCGGGCGCTCATGTGCGACGCGGTGCAGGACTGTGTCGTTGCGGGCTACAAGGACCTGATCGACGGGCTCGTCCTGCCCGACCCGACGATCGTGACCAACAACATCCGCGACTTCCCGGCCGACACACTGGCTCCCACGGCCTCCAGGCGCAGACCGCCGACGAGTTCGTCGTCAACCTCTGCGAACTCGCGCCCGCCACGGTGCGGACAGGCGGCATCGAACCCGCACACGTCGCCATGGTTGCCGTTGATCCCGACGGAGCCTACGAACACCCGACGCTCGTCTCGTTGTTAACTTGAGCACCGAAGCGACACACGCGGATCATGAGACCCGAGGCAGGGTGACCTCTCGTCGGCCAAGCTTCTCGAGACGTCGCAACGCGACACGACACACCACGAGGTAGGGCCAGGCGATCCACGGCACCCCGAACGCGACACGGCTCGCTTCAGGACCTCTGGCTTCGACGACATGGTCCGTCGCCGGGCAACCCGCCACGCTCCACGACCAGGATCGCCCCTCCTCGAAGCGCGTCACCTCGAACGGGAGGCGGAGGCCGATCACGGTTCGCACGGTCCCACAGCTGCCCAGCCCCATCCGGCTCGTTGCAAGCGTTGCGTGGCGTACCGAAGGTCCCCATTCGGGCCATCGTCCGACGTCCACGAGCAGCCCCCACATGACATCACGCGGAGCCGCCATGTCGCGGCTCGTCCAGAGGGTCTTCAGCCTCATCCGAGGACTCCCGATGCGAGAACCATGCACCGAGTCGCTCCGCTTCGTCGACTCCGCTGCCTGAGAAACCAGCTTCGTTCGCTCATCTCCCGAACCAATGTGACATCGCAGTCTGTGCATCCTGTTGCGGCCAGCCGCCGCTCGCGCCGAGGACCGCGACTACCGCGCCGTCAAGGTTGGTGGTCATCTGACGTTGCTTCTTCGGATGGGTCGGGGGACGCCGATTCGGACCTCGACGCCGGGGGACCATCGCGCGATCGGCTCACCACGCGGTGGCCGCAGCCCGGCTGCCTCGACGAGGGACTCGTCCCATTCGAGCACCTCGGCCAAATGGATCGGCCAGGGTGGATGGCTGACCTTGGCCCACATCAGCCGCCGACCGAACGTGGTGCCAAGGGCCCAGCGGGCGGTGAGGAAGTGATCGAGGTCGGTGAGATCGCCGTCGGGCAGCTGGCGGCCGATCCGCACCGCGACGTCACTCGTCGCCTCGCCGCGGGGCCACCGGCGCCGCGACTGGTACCGCCGCGTCGCGCCCTCGCCGTGACCCTCGCCGTGGATCGCCATCGTCGACCAACAATACGGAAGTCGGTAGCCGAGCCGAGCAACGACCGTGGGCACCACTCGCGTGATGTCGAGACTGAAGAACCACACACCGCGGCGGCCGGTCGGG